>CAZFWK010000171.1:0-3714 GCA_964522555.1 uncultured Peptoniphilaceae bacterium
TGAAAAGAAGACCTGTGGTATTTGTTGCACTTGCGCTCATCGCAATCCTGTCCGAGCCGCATGAAGCTGCTGCAGAAGACGAAGAAGATGAAGCAATCGACGCAGCGGATGTACCGACTGTCGGCGAAACCGAAGGATCGAAAGACGAAGAATAATAAGGACTCCTGTGGACTTACCTCAGGTAAGTCCTTTTTTCACGAGGGGGAGGAAACGATTGGACCATTACCTATATCAGGGGCTTAAGACCATAGCCATTGCTGAGAGCATCAACTTCCATATGCCCGGTCACAAGAACCGAGACCACAATATGCCCTGGCTCAAAGATGCGATCCGGCTCGATACGACGGAAACGTACGGTGCGGACAATCTCTTACATCCGGATACGATCATCAAGGATAGCCTCCGAGGGATCGCGGATGTATTCGGGGCGAAACGATCGCTTTTTTCCGTAAACGGGACGACGGGGAGCATCTATATCGCGCAAAATGTTGCACTCAACCCCGGAGAGACGCTCTTAGTGCAAAGAGACTCGCACAAGAGCGTCTATAACGGCGCGATTTTAAACCGTTTGGATTTGGACTATGTGTACCCGAAATACCATGCCGACAAAAAAATCGTGACGGATATCGCCCCCGAAGCAGTCGAGGAAAAACTTTCGCAAAATAACAAGATCAAGGCGGTCATGGTCGTGTATCCGAACTACTACGGGATCACTTCGGATTTAGGGAAAATCGCCGAGATCGTCCATGCGCATGGCGCAGTCCTGATTGTAGACGAAGCGCACGGGAGTCACATGCACTTTTCGGATCGTTTACCTTCGTCGGCCCTGTCTTGCGGCGCGGATATCGTCTTGCAAAGTACGCATAAGACGCTCCCGAGCCTTACGCAAACGTCTCTTATCCATCTGGGAACGGACCGCGTAGACCCCTATCGCTTAAAGAGAGCCTCGGCACTGTACCAAACGACCAGTCCCTCGTATCTCTTTATGACAAGCATCGAAAATGCCATTGCGTATATGGATTCAGAAGAGGGCAGAAGCGCCTTAGACCGCCTCATCGACATGACGATGGAGTTTCGAAAGCGGCTGATCGAGCTCCCCGGGATCGAATTGTTGGAAGATACGGATCAGATATACGGGCTCGACCCGACGCGCGTTTTGTTTCGGCATGAGAGCTTGGCGGGCGGAAAATTAAAGGACGAGTTGTACCGGAATGCCAATATCAGCTTGGAGATGGCCGACTTGTATTACGCGCTGGCGCTTTGCACGGTGAACAACACGCAGGCCGACTTCGATGCGCTTTATAGCGCCCTGGAGAAAATTGCCGCGAATCACTATGAAGAGAAGCTCGTCCGGGATATCGAAGTCGATATGATCCCCGCTACGATCGAAATGCCGATGTACGAGGCGTATTATCGAGAAAAAGAAGAGATCCGGTTGGAGGATGCCCTAGGCTGCATTGCGGGCCAACAGATCACACCGTATCCGCCGGGTGTGCCGATGGTGCTTCCGGGCGAGGTGATCACGGAGCCGATCCTAAAGAAACTCTTGGAGCTCAAGAAGGTCGGGATCGACATCGTGGGAACCTTTGGGCCGGGGCGATCTTTCATTGAAGTGTTGAAGAAGCCATGAGAGGAAAATTCATCACATTAGAAGGAGCCGACGGCTCCGGGAAGTCGACTTTTGTCCGCTTACTCGAGGAACGTCTCCTGAATCTGGGTATAAAGGTGTTAATGACCAGAGAGCCCGGCGGCACGCGGATCGGCGAACACATCAGGAGCATTTTGCTCGACCCCGATCACGCAGAAATGTCGCCCTATACGGAGGCACTACTTTATGCGGCCAGTCGCGCGCAGCATGTCGCCGAGGTGATCGAGCCCGCACTTGCGTCCGGAATTCACGTCGTCTGCGAGCGCTATGTACTCTCCTCCGTCGCCTATCAAGGCTATGGAAGGGAACTCGGAGAGGATCCCGTGCGAGAGATCAACGACTTTGCCGTACAGGGGCTCTTTCCGGAGCTTACCTTGTTTTTCTCGATCGACCCGAAGATTACCCTCTTGCGAAAAGCGGCGGACCCGGACCGACTGGAAGAGGCGGGCTTAGGCTTTCACAGGCGTGTGTACGCGGGCTATTCGGAGGCGATTAAACGGTATCCGAGTCGCGTGGTCGAGATCGACGCGACGATGTCCGTAGAGGAAGTTTTCGAATGCGGCTGGAATGAAATCGACCGATTTCTGAAAGGAAGTGAGACAGAATGAAACTTTTGATCGTAATCGTACAGGATCAGGACGCGCATCTTCTGATCGATGAGCTGACCGAGCGCGATTTTCGCATGACGAAACTCGCTTCCACGGGCGGATTCCTGAAATCGGGGAACACGACGATCCTCATGGGGATCGATGAAGCGAGAATCCCCGAAGCGATGAAAATTATCGAAACCAACTGCCAATCTAGAGAGATGGCCACCTCGATCATGTCCGTTACCATGCCGGGAGACGCGTACATCCCGTATCCCGTGGAGGTAAAGCTAGGGGGCGCGACCGTGTTTGTGATGGAAGTCGACGCATTTATTAGGATATGAGGAGGATAAAATGAAACTTGTACTCGCTATTATCGAAGATGAGCTCGCTTTTCAAGTTGCGAAAGCGCTTGTTCAAAAGGGAATCCGCAGCACGAAACTATCCTCATCGGGTGGCTTTTTGAAGAGAGGGAATACGACTCTTTTGATCGGCACCGAAGATCACAAGGTGGACGAGGTGATTGGTGAAATCCGAATCGCATGCGCAAACCCCGATGAAAAGAGAGACGAGAGCGCAAACGAATTCGCTGCGAATATTTTTATCCTCCCGATCAATGAATACATTCGGATGTAAGGATGAATATTGAAACTTTACTCGATCGGATAGGCACCGAGAATCTCTCGCATGCCTATCTTTTTGAATCCGTCGACCCCGATTTTGCGAAAGAACAGGTGGAGGCACTCGGAGCTGCGCTCTTTTGCAAGGAAGAGCTGCCTTGTAGCAGTTGCCCGCATTGCGTGAAGATCAAAGCGGGGTCGCACCCGGACTTACTCACGGTTGAACCCGTAAAGGATACGATCAGCATCGACCAAATCAGAAAAGTGACTGCGGAGCTGAGCCTAGCACCGCTGTTTACCGATCGCAAAATCATACATATTTCGCAAGCGCAATATATGCGGGTTGCAGCGCAAAATGCGCTCCTCAAGACTTTGGAGGAACCGCCCGCATATGGTATTATAATCTTATCCATATCCAACGCGAAGAGAATTCTACCGACCATTCGATCGCGCTGTCAGTTGATCCGATTGGGCGATGTCAAGAGACCTGCCACGATCGACCGCATGCTTTTGGAAGAGCTTCTGACGGATATCGGAAATGGCGATGTCGATCGTGCGTTCCGAGCACCGATATTCTTTGACGATTATAAAGAAGATAAAGAAGAACTCTTGCAAGAGATCGAAGGGTATCTCATGGATCTGCTCTTGTTTAAGACGACGGGGGAAAAGGATCTGCTTCGCGACAAGAGTTTCGCAGAACGCGCCATGCAAAGTCGGATGGAGCCCGACCACATCCTTCGAGTATTAGATCTTTTGATCACAGTGCGCGAAGGGTTTCGAAGAAATGTGAACTTCCAGCTCTCTATGGAGAGAATTATGATAGAAATGTTAGAGGATAATCATGATCCAAGTCGTAGGA
>CAZFWK010000172.1:0-2419 GCA_964522555.1 uncultured Peptoniphilaceae bacterium
CCGCTCAGTAGCTCCAAATAAACCCCGAGATTTCAATGTCTCGGGGTTTTTGTATTTCTGCTTGAATTTCAATTGTCTTATAAACATACGGGCTGTGAGAGCATATGCGACAGATCTCATACCGATTGCTGAGCTAATTCAAGCTTGCATTTTTTCAATTAAGGCTTCTTGCAATGTTCTCGAAAAATTGATCCCCTGTTTTTCTGCTTGTTCATTGAGCCATCTGGGGAGAGTGAGTGTCTTTTTGACGGATTTGTCTTCTTTGGCTAGGTCGATTTCAGCAGTGATGAGCGTGGGGTAACTCACTGAATCGGTTTGAATCGTTTTCAGCGAGGTGGCATGCGGCAGAGGCTCGCCATCCATTAGCATGGAAAGAAGATGCGCCTCCAGAGCTCCTTTCGCATCATGCAGCAGTTCCAGTAATGTGTCGCCTTGCACGTTACAACCATCGATATCCGGGAATTCGCCCCAAAAGCCGTCTTGGTCATGTATGATCATTGGGTAGATTCGATTCATGGTTTTTCCTTTCATAAAAAACTGTAGACTAACTGAGAACATGCTTTTCGAGTGTACGGTTAAAAGATACGTGTTCATTACTTTCCCAATCCTTAAAACCATTCACCGCCTAAAACTAATATAGCATGTGCATACGCCCTAACAATGATGTGCGCAACGATTATTTCCCATTAAAGATCACGAAGGAGCTCCCCGTACGGGTACCCCGCCTTTGTGATTTTTTGCTTTTGGGTCAGTTGCTTTTTTAGACAACTTACATTTTACCTCGCTATGCTATAATAATTGAATAGGCTTTTGAGTGCAGAGGGGGAGGGTTATCGTGTTACAGATCAACAAGATTAGCAAAAAATATAGTACGGGAGAGTTTACGCAGTCGGCTTTGGACGATGTGAGCTTTACCCTTCGCGACAATGAATTTGTCGCGGTGTTGGGGCCGAGCGGTTCCGGAAAGACGACGCTTTTAAATATTATTGGGGGATTGGATCGGTACGATACGGGGGATTTGGTGATCAACGATGTATCGACGAAACAATATACCGACCGGGATTGGGATTCGTACCGCAATCACACGATCGGCTTTGTGTTTCAAAGCTATAATCTGATCGCGCATCAGTCGGTCTTATCGAATGTGGAGCTGGCGCTTACGATTTCGGGGATCTCGAAGAGCGAGAGAAGAAGGAAAGCGAAGGAAGCGCTCGAGCGTGTCGGCTTGTCGGACCACTTGCATAAGAGGCCGAATCAAATGTCGGGCGGGCAGATGCAGCGCGTCGCAATCGCGCGGGCGCTTGTGAATGACCCAGATATTTTGCTCGCGGATGAGCCGACGGGCGCGTTGGATTCCGAGACCAGCGTGCAAGTGATGGAGCTTCTTAAGGAAGTAGCCAACGATCGGCTCGTTGTATTGGTCACGCACAATAACGAATTGGCGGAACGATATGCGAATCGCATCATCCGACTCCGAGACGGGAAGATTGAAGGCGATACGAGACCGTACGATTCCTTGGACTCCGACACCGCGCCGGTTCATAAGAATTTAGGCAAAGCGTCCATGTCCTTTTGGACATCCCTTGGGTTGAGCTTCAACAATTTGCTTACGAAAAAGGGGAGGACGCTCCTCACGGCTTTTGCGGGGTCAATCGGGATCATTGGGATTGCGCTGATTTTGTCATTATCGACCGGGGTGAATGACTATATCGAGGACATCCAAAAGGAGACGATGACCTCCTACCCGATCTCGATCCAAGCGGAGACTTTCGATATCGAGAGCGTGGCACAGGAGCGAAATGCCCAAATTCGAGAGGAAGCGCAGGAAGATGAATCGACCGAGGCGAAAACCGCGGTGTTTGCCGATTATTCCGATGTAAAGCTGCGAAACACGATGCGTTCCGGTTACTCGGAGAACGACCTGACCGCCTTTAAAAAGTATTTAGATGACCCGAACAGCGAGATTCAGCAGTATCTGGGTGAAAACGGCGTGATCTACACTTATGATATCAGTTTCGACATTTATTCGTACGACGAAAAAGATCGTCTGATCTCCTCCGATGCGGAGGTCCAAAAACGGGAAGAGAGCCGATCGGTTCGCCCGCCTTTTCCGATGATGGGACCCGGTTCGGGTAGAAACCCCGCGCAATTATTCGGCGGAACAAGCGGCGTGTCCGGTGCGGAAAACTTTCAGGAACTCATGCCGGGCGCAGAGGGAAAGACGATCAGCCCCATTATTACGGACAACTACGACCTCGTACACGGCGAGTGGCCCGACCAACACGATGAAGTCGTGCTCGTACTCAATCGAGACGGCGGGATTCCCACCGCAACCCTGTATCAATTGGGTTTGATCACCGCAGAAGAGTACGAAGAGATCGCAGATCAGGTAGACGCTGAGGAGGATCCCGAACCGACG
>CAZFWK010000172.1:2429-3689 GCA_964522555.1 uncultured Peptoniphilaceae bacterium
GTTTGCGTATCAGAGCCTGATGGAACACTCTTTTTATTTAGTTTTGTCGAGCGATACCTATGAGGAGAACGAAGACGGTACTTTCACCTTTACGGGAGACGATCGATCGAAAGAAAAAGAGCGAATTGAAAATGCGATTCCCCTTACCGTAACGGGAATCATCCGACCCGTACCGGATACGGACAACGCGACTTTGTCTTCCGGCGTGGGCTACACATCGAAGCTGACCGATATCGTGATCGATCGGACCAATGACAGCGCGGTGGTGAAGGCACAAGAAAAAAATCCTGAGATCAATGTGCTCACAGGATTGGCGTTTGAAGCACCGACCGACGATGAAAAGGTAGAGGATGCGAAACGGCATATTTCGGGCATGAATATTTCGGACAAAGCTTCCTTGTACACTTTCATCCGATTCACCCAGGCACAAAGCGGGGAAGAGGGATCGCAAACCGAGGGTTCGGCTGGTTCGCCTCCGCAAGTAGTTCCGGGTCGCGCAGCGGGTCCTCCTGCTATGGACGAAAATTCGCTGGCTGCCGCGATGGACGCATGGCTTGCGAACGAACCCGACGAAGAGATCCTCCTTTCCGTATATGAAGAGTCGATTGCCGGGGCAAGTTACGATGAAAATATGAAGAATTTCGGAAAAGTGAGTTACGATGCACCGTATTCGATCAGCCTCTATTCCGACAGCTTCGAAGACAAAGAGCGGATCGCTACGAGCATCCAAAATTACAACGATTCCGCAGCAGAGGAGCATAAGATCACCTATACGGACTTTGTGGCGCTCTTGACTTCATCCATCACGTCGATCGTTGACGTGATCTCTTATGTTCTGATCGCATTTGTGGCGATTTCTTTGGTGGTCTCTTGCATCATGATCGGGATCATCACGCATATTTCGGTTTTGGAGCGCACGAAGGAAATCGGGATTCTGCGCGCAATCGGGGCTTCCAAGCGCAATATTTCGCAAGTCTTTAACGCGGAGACCTTTATTATCGGGGTATTTTCGGGCATCTTAGGCGTGGGGATTTCCTATTTGCTCACCTTTCCGATCAACTGGGTGATCGAAAGATTGATCCAAGATGCTTCCGTGCAAGCCAAGTTACCGCTTGCGGCTGCCGGTGTTTTGATCGGGATCAGCATGGTGATCACGATCCTGGGCGGACTGATTCCCGCAAAGAGCGCGTCTAACAAGGACCCGGTTATCGCACTGCGAACTGAGTAAAAGAAAGCCCTCAAGGATTTCCTTGAGGGCTT
>CAZFWK010000173.1:0-346 GCA_964522555.1 uncultured Peptoniphilaceae bacterium
GGCTCTCTATAGTATACCCTTTGTACGGGGTGAATCTTGTGGTCAAAACATAGTTGATCTGGGAAGGAGCACAGCCAAAGTGGTGCGCGAGGTCGTTCCTCCCGATCTCCAATATGCCATTCTCCGTTTCGTGAAGTAATTGGTGAATCCATCTTTCAATTTCGTTCGATAAGCCGGCCAAGTTCTCACCTCCTAGACTTTGACTATCTTTTACGATCAGTCGGTAAAAATAGTCCACACAAAGTGGACTTTGACTACCTATAGTATACCAAAACATTCGCAATTGATCAACCGTAGGGCGCGCCCTCGTGCCGCGCCGGGCACCTGAATGCATCGCGCGATGCGA
>CAZFWK010000173.1:446-3666 GCA_964522555.1 uncultured Peptoniphilaceae bacterium
ACACCCTACGATTGTCGGATTGTATCCGTAGGGCGCGCCCTCGTGCCGCGCCGGGCACCTGAATGCATCGCGCGATGCGAAAAGATCGGACCGATGGGATCCCTTCGAAAAGGTCCCCACCGGTCCGCATTTTGCCTGCATCACAGCGGTGTTACACAAGGTAACACCCTACGATTGTCGGATTGTATCCGTAGGGCGCGCCCTCGTGCCGCGCCGGGTGCCTGAATGCATCGCGCGATGCGAAAAGACAAAGACCGACGAGATCCCTTCGATCAGGTCCCCCATCGGTCCGCGTCTTACATGCATCTTTGCGGTGTTACACAAGGTTACACCCTACGAATTGCGGTGATACACAAGGGTACACCCTACGTCTTACAATTTTGACTGCTCTTTTCCCTTGATCAGCTTCGTGATGATCGCATTCACAGGCGTTGGAACGCCGAGCTTCTCGCCTTCTCGTACGATCGCGCCGTTGATATTGTCGATCTCCGTTCTGCGCTTGTTCAACACATCCGACAGCATCGAGGAAATATTCCCCGCCGTAGCGCGCGTCACATCCTTGCAATGCGCCAAGCTGTCGGCAAAGCCCAGCTGAATGCCCTTCGCCTCCGCAACCGCAACCGCCTCTTGCACGACCGCATCCATCAGCGACTCCGTCTCCGGGTAGTCCAAAAGCTCGCCGTTTCGAAGCCCGGTAAGCGCCGTAAGGGGGTTGATCCCCACGTTTACGATCAGCTTGTCCCAAATCAGCCCGATGACATTATCCGACACCTGGATCGGCCCAAGTTCCGGCGCCGAAAGGAGGTCTCGGATCCGCTCGATCCGCTCGGTCATCTCGCCCGAAAGCTCGCCGATCGTCGTCCCGCCGAAGCCCGCGTGGTTGACCTTGCCCGGCCCCGCCATATTGGCGCCGTTGGCGGAAGTCCCCGCGATAATCTGCGACGCGTCGACCACCGTCTCGATCTTTTCGATATTGCCGAGCCCGTTTTGCAACGTTAGCACGATGGTGTTTTCATCCAAAAGCGCGCGATTGCTTTCGACCGCGAGGTCCGTAATCGTAGATTTCACGAACACGATCGCCAATTCTACCGGACCTACCTCGCTCGCATCGGAAGTCGCCGTGATTCCCTTGATCGTGCGCTCCACTCCGTTTTTGTTCAGGACCAAGCCGTCTCGATTGATCGCGTCTACATGCTCTTTATAGATGTCGATAAAGGCAACCTCGTGCCCTTGTTCCGCCAGTATTCCGCCATACAAGCTGCCCATGGCACCGGCGCCGATAATTCCAATTTTCATAGTTTCACCCATCCCCTATCTGTACATTTGCACGAAGAACATGCTGATCGGCTCGATATACGTGATCAAAAGGACCGCAACGATCATCGCGACCAGCATCGGCACGAGTTCCTTGATGATCGTCTCGAGCTTCACCTTGGCAACCCCTGCGGTGACGAACAAGTTTACCCCAAATGGCGGCGTGATCTGGCCGATCGCCAAGTTCGAGCACATCATAATCCCGAAGTGAACGGAATCCATCCCGATCGCCATTGCAACCGGATGCAGGATCGGCGTTACGATTACGATCGACGCAACCGTGTCCATAAAGGTACCCATGAACAGAAGAAGCAGGTTCATCATCAGCAAGATGATGATCGGGTTGTCCGTCACATTCATCAGCGCCGTCGCGATCGAGTCGGGCACGCGATAGTTGGTGAGGATCCACCCAAACAGCGTAGCGCCCGCGATCAAAAGGAGGATCTGCGCGGTGGAAACCGCCGAATCCATAAAGATCTTGGGAAGATTCTCTTTGTTGAGCCCTCTGTACACGAAAATGCCGACGATCAAACCGTATACGACCGCCACAACGGAAGATTCGGTCGCGGTAAATCGTCCGGAGTAGATCCCGCCCAAAATAATCAGCGGCATGATGAGAGCCGGAATCGCCTCGACAAAGGCCTTTCCGCGCTCGCCCCAGTTCGCCTTTTCGCCCAGCTTGTAGCCTCTTTTTTTCGAAACCAGGATCGCCGCGATGATCAAGCAAACCCCGATCAAAATCCCCGAAGTGATCCCGCCCAAAAACAATTCGGCGACGGAGGTGCCCGTTAAAACCGCATAGCTGACAAACGGGATACTCGGAGGAATGATGATCCCGATCCCGCCTGCCGATGCGTTGACTGCCGCGGAAAAGCCAGTGTCGTAACCGGACTTCACCATATACGGGATCATGATCCCGCCGATGGCCGCAACCGTGGCAGCACCCGAACCCGAGATCGCCGCAAAAAACATACAAGAGAGGATACTCACGATCGCAAGCCCGCCGGGTCTGTGCCCGACCATGCTGTTTGCAAAGCCGACCAACCGTTCCGATATCCCGCCGAAGCCCATCAGGTTCCCCGCCAAAATGAAGAAAGGAATGGCTAAAAAGGAAAATGCGTCAAGCGAAGTAAAGATCCGCTGAGCGACCACCTGAAGCGGAAGCCCCGCGATCATGATCACGACGATCGATGCCGACATCAGCGAAAACGCGATCGGCACTTTTAACACTAAGCATAGTACCAATATGCCAAATAACAATAGACCGGCTGTAGTTGGGGTCATCCTTGCACCTCGATTCTCGTAGTGGCTTCCGACTCGAGTCCTTTATAGCCGGTAAGTAGATTCAATAAATTGATCACATTGTGAACAAACATCAATGCCGATCCGAGTACAATTGCGAAATAAATATAACCCATCTTGATTCCCATAACCGGGGAAGATTGGATTAACGTGATTTGAACCAGCTTCATTCCGTAAACGATCAGGATGGCCAGTACAAAACCGATCACCAAATGCACGAAAACACGAATCCCCTTTTTCATCGCATTCGGTACCGCGTCGTAGATCGCTTCCACTGCTACGAGCTCGTTGTATTTCACCCCGACGCTCACGCCCAGGAAGGTTAAATACACTTGCATATAGCGTGCCGCCTCTTCCGACCACGGCAGCGACCCCTTGATTAAGCGCACAACTACTTGCCAAAAGGTGACCACCACCATGATCGCCAGAAGAACCCCTGCGATCACTTGTATGATTTTGGATATCATGTCGTTGATTTTGTTAAGTTTCTCCATTCTCAACCTCCGTATAGCTAAGATGGCAGGTCGCCCTGCCATCTTTCGCGCTGACAAAGTCCGTTCAGTCGAGTCCGGTATACCCCTTTCGGCACGCTCACGGACCGCTC
>CAZFWK010000174.1:0-3652 GCA_964522555.1 uncultured Peptoniphilaceae bacterium
CGGAAGCTTGTTCGGCGTACTGGGAATGATCTTCTCGGTGCCGGTGGTGGCGGTACTTCGGATATTATGGAAGCATTATAACGATAGCGTCCACAGGCGCTTACCTTAATGGAGAGATGAGAATGGAACGAAAAGGAATGAACGAACTCAGAAAGCTGTTTCTCGAGTTTTTTGAAGAAAAAGATCATATTGTCATGCACTCTTTCCCCTTGATCCCGCAGGAAGACAAAAGCCTGCTGTTGATCAATGCGGGAATGGCGCCGCTAAAGAAGTACTTTACCGGAGAGCGAAAGTTTTCCAAAGACCGCGTCGCAACTTCACAAAAGTGTATCCGCACGCAGGATATCGAAAATGTAGGGCGGACGCAGCGACATGCCGCTTTCTTTGAGATGCTCGGCAACTTCTCTTTCGGGGATTATTTTAAGAAAGAAGCGATCATCTGGGCGATGGAGTTTCTGACGGAATGGCTCCGGATCGACAAAGATAGACTTTGGGCGACCGTCTATGAAGAAGACGACGAAGCGTTTGAGTTGTGGCAAACCGTCGGAGGCCTCCCGATCGAGCGCATCGAGCGCATGGGGAAAGAGACGAACTTTTGGGAATTGGAACTGGGCCCATGCGGACCGTGCTCCGAGATCTTTGTCGACCGCGGTGAAAAGTACGCCACAGGGGACTGGGATACTTCCCCCGCAGCGGACGGAGACCGCTTTATCGAGGTGTGGAACCTCGTGTTTACGCAGTTTGACAAGCAACCGGACGGAAGCTACCTTCCACTGCCCAAACCCAATATCGACACCGGTATGGGCTTGGAGAGGCTGAACCTCGTCACGGAAGAGGCCGACAATATCTTCGAGCTCGATGAGCTTCAAGATCTGATGCAAACCATTCAGGACGTAACCGGAAAGAAGTACAAGGTCGACGAAAAGGACGATGTCTCGATTCGCGTACTTTGCGACCATTCGAAAGCCATGACCTTCTTGATCGGAGACGGCGTGTTGCCTTCGAACGAAGGCCGAGGCTATGTGCTGAGAAGACTCATGCGAAGAGCGCTTCGCCATGGGATGCTCTTAGGCATGCGCGGGCTTTTCCTCACAAAAATTTGTGACGCCGTGATCCGACTTTATGCCGAAGCGTATCCCGAGCTCGTGGAACGCCGCGACCTGATCTTCCGCATCATCGAAGCGGAAGAAGAGAAATTCCAAGCGACAATCTTCCAAGGGATGAACATCCTACAAGAGGAGATGTCCGCAATGGAAGCCTCCGGACAAAAACTGATGTCCGGAGAAAGTGCATTTAAACTGTACGACACGTACGGCTTTCCGCCGGATCTCACGAGAGAAGTGCTCCAAGAAAAGGACTTCGCGATCGACGAGGCAGCTTTTGAAGCGGCCATGCAAGAGCAGCGCGAGCGTTCCAAGGCGCACGGCATGCACGGTTCGATCGGTTGGGAATCCGGACAAAACGAAGCCATCAAGTCTCTCGAAAAGACGAAATTTACCGGTTATTCCGAAAAAATACAAGAATCTTATATTTTGCACCTGTATCAGGGAGACCAAGAGGTTCAGTCGATTGAAGCCGGGCAGGAAGGCTTAATTGTAACCGAATCCACTCCGTTTTACGGAGAAGGCGGCGGTCAAGTGGGCGACACCGGCATCATCTGGTCCGACTTCGGGCAAGGTGAGGTTCTCGACGCGAAGAAGACCCCGTTGGGGGCGGTGCTTCACGTCGTACGCGTAAACGAAGGCACAATCTCACAAAACGAAACCGTAACCTTGAGTGTCGACGCCACAAGGCGCGGCAAGACGAAGAAGAACCACTCCGCGACCCACCTTCTGCACAAAGCGCTTCGCATGGTGCTGGGCAATCATATTGAACAAGCGGGCTCGTATGTCGACGACCAACGCCTGCGTTTCGACTTTACGCATTTTGAAGCGATCAAACCGGAAGACCTGCAGGAGATCGAGCGCATCGTAAACGAAAAGATCGCAGAGAGCCTCGCGGTTACCGCAACGGAGATGGGACTGGCTGAAGCCACCGAAAGAGGCGCGATCGGGCTTTTCGAAGACAAATACCAAGATGTGGTTCGCGTGCTCGAGATGGGCGACTTTTCGAGGGAACTTTGCGGCGGCACCCATGTCGACAATACTTCGGAGATCCAGATGTTTCACATCCTTTCGGAGTCGAGCGTGTCGGCGGGGATTCGAAGAATCGAAGCGATCACCGGTTCCGGCGTCTATGAGCTTCTCTTAAAGCAACAGCAAACCTTGGGTGAATTGGCAGGTCTCTTAAAGAGTCAACCGCAAGATTTGGTCGAAAAGACCGAAGGGATGCTTGCGGAAAACCGAAGCAAGCAAAAAGAAATCCAAAAGCTCCTCCTTTCGCAAAATGAAGACCGCGTCGGCCAATTGCTGCAAGGTGTACAAAAGGCGGGTGATATTTCCGTCGTAACGGGTAAGGCGGACGACCTTTCGACCGACCAGCTCAGAGACTTGGCGGATCGCGTACGCGACCAATTGGGGTCGGGTGTCGTCGTGCTGGCAAGCCCCCAAGACGGCAAAGTGCACTTCGTAGCAGCAGTCAGCAAGGATTTGGTCTCCAAGAAAGTCCATGCGGGCAATATCGTGCGCGAAGTGGCAAAGCTTGCAGACGGAAACGGCGGCGGAAGACCCGACATGGCTACGGCCGGCGGGAAGGACGCACAGAAAACGGATTTCGCATTGCAGGCGGTTTGTGATATAATCAATTTACAGAACCAGTAGTGTCAGTAACCAATGTTAGGAGGGACTCGAATGACAGAAAATTTAGACCACACGATGAAGTACGACAGTGTACAGACCGATAAGCCTGTAATCAGCGAAGTAATACGTATTGCCTACCACGCCCTTAAGGAGCGCGGGTACGAGCCGGAAAATCAGATCGTAGGCTATATACTGTCCGGAGATCCCACTTATATCACCAGCCACAATGAAGCAAGAAAGTTGGTGCGTCAGGTTGAGCGCGATGACCTGCTCTCGGAAATCCTAAAGGCTTATATCGAGTCGAAAGGAATCGCGAAAGAATAGTTACAGGATATAGGATGCGTGCCGATAACCCTGCGCTTGGTATCGTACGCATCTTTTCTTTTGGAGAATGAATGAGCTTACAAAAAAACAGACTGGGTCGTACGGGAATCGAGGTATCGAAACTATGCTTCGGTTCCCTCACCATGACCAAAATGCAAAAGAATTTGACGGTGCAAGAAGGGGGAAAGCTTCTTTCGTACGGCTTTGAAAGAGGCATCAACTTTGTAGACACCGCGCAGTACTATGAAAACTACGAGTATATAAGAGAAGCGTTAAAGACGATCCCGAGGGACCGGTATATCATCGCGACCAAGTCGTACGCGTATGACACGCAGACGGCCAAGGCCGCGCTGGAAGAGGCGCTCGAGAAGCTCGACACCGACGTGATCGACCTCTTCTTATTGCATGAGCAAGAGAGCGTACACACCTTGCGCGGGCACCGAGAGGCGCTCTTATACTTTCAAGAGATGAAAGAAAAAGGGTATATAAGAGCTTTAGGACTTTCGACGCACCGAATCGAAGGCGTGAAAGCGGCGATCGATGAGCCGTTGATCGAAGTGATCCATCCGATCTTCAATGAAAAGGGGATC
>CAZFWK010000175.1:0-1899 GCA_964522555.1 uncultured Peptoniphilaceae bacterium
TTGAGGAGGCAGCTCGAATCTGTTTAGATACACTGCTACAAAGGGTTACTAAGAAAAAATTACCTCGTGTCGATGTCGTGTTCGATGTCGAGTTGGTTGTCCGTGAATCGTGACGGTTCCGGCTTTACGAGGGTAGGGGGGATTCAGTACGAATATGAAAACGGGGGCAGAGAGCAAAGGGGATTACAGGAGGAGGTGTGTTCTGATTTGAGCACAGATGTACGATTAAAGGTCTCGGGGATCGAAAAGTCGTTCCCCGGGGTTAAGGCATTGAGCGATGTCGAATTTGAGGTAAGAGCCGGGACCGTACACGCATTGTGCGGCGAAAACGGCGCGGGCAAATCGACTCTGATGAAGATCATCAACGGCTTACATAAGCCGGACAAGGGCGAAGTGTATATCGAAGGCGAACTGTCCAATGTGAGCAGTCCGCAGCAAGCGAGAGACAAAGGCGTCGCGATGATCGCGCAGGAACTCAACTTTGTTCCGGAGTTGACCATCGAAGAAAATCTTTTTCTCGGCAGACTTCCGGGGTCTTCTCACAAGGTCGACTGGAAGACAGTCCGAAAAGAGGCTACGGAGCTCCTAAAGAGCGAGGGACTTCCGTTTAAACCGACGCAGCTGATGAAGACGCTGTCGGTGTCGGAGATTCAGCAGATCGAGATCTTAAAAGCGCTTTCAATCGACGCACAGATCATCATCATGGACGAACCGACCTCTTCCATTTCCAATAAAGAAGTGGAGAGCCTGTTTAAAAAGATCAACCAGTTGAAAGCGGAAAATCGATGTGTGGTGTATATCTCGCATAAAATGGACGAAGTGTTCGAGATTGCGGACGATGTTACGATCCTTCGAGACGGAACCGTAGTCGGCACCTATCCGATCGAGGAGCTGACGGAAGAGAAGATCATCAGTTTGATGGTCGGCAGAAAACTCGACAGCGTGTATCCGAAAGAGGAAGTTCCCATCGGAGAAACGGCGCTCGAGGTAAAGAATCTCAGCCTAGAGGGCGAATTCAAAGACATCTCTTTCCATGTGAAGAGAGGCGAGATCATCGGGTTTGCCGGATTGGTCGGTTCGGGCAGAACGGAAGTGATGCGTTCGGTTTTTGGACTGGACCCCTTAGACTCGGGCGAAATCATCTTAAACGGAAAGCCAATTGAAGTGCGCACCCCGAGAGATGCGATCAACGCGGGGATCGGGATGGTTACGGAAGACCGAAAGCGGTCGGGGATTATCCCGGTCAGGAGCATCAAAGAAAATGCCAGCATCGCAAACTTGAAGAAGTTCATTTATGGAGGTCGATTGCACGCTAATGAAGAGATCGACACCGCGACTTCGTATTTTAAGGCGATGGATGTAAAGGCGCCTTCTCTGGATACGCTGATCCAAACATTGAGCGGCGGCAACCAACAAAAGGTCATCCTTTCGAAGTGGTTGATGCGAGAGCCGGATGTGTTAATCCTGGACGAACCGACGAGAGGGATCGACGTCGGAAACAAGTTCGCGATCTATGAATTGATGGTCCAGATCGCAAAAGAAGGAAAGGCGATACTCGTCGTATCGTCGGAACTTCCCGAATTGATCGGAATGTGTGATCGCATTTATGTAATGAATCAGGGAACTATTACGGGCGAGTTGCAAAAGTCCGAGTTCGATCAAGAGCTGATCATGAAGTATGCGACGATGTAGAGGAGTAGACAATGACTGAAACGAAACGCAAACAGATAGACTTAAGTAAATTTTCGATATTTTTTATCCTGCTCGCGCTGATCGTGATATCGAGCGTGTTGAACCCGAACTTCCTCTCGGGAAACAACTTGGTAAATATCGCGAAGCAATTGGCCGTCCCGATTTTGTTGGCCTATGGGGAATTCCTGTTGGTCACAAGCGGCATGA
>CAZFWK010000175.1:1911-3647 GCA_964522555.1 uncultured Peptoniphilaceae bacterium
CATTTACAAGGCGACAAACTCGCTGATCATCGCGGTGATCGTAGCGCTTGCAGTCGGGGTGCTTTGCAACATGATCAATGCACTCATGGTCGTGAACTTCAAAGTACCGCCCTTTATCGCAACTTTGGCGATGCAGATGGCGGCAAGAGGCGCGGCGCTCTTGTACGCAAACGGCCAAAATATCCTGCAAATCGGCGACTACACCGTTTTTGGACAAGGCTCCATTGGACCGGTACCCATCTCCGTCATCTTGGCGGTCGTCGTAACGGGACTGATCTACTACATCATGAAGCATACGAAGCTCGGCCGCTCGATCTATGCGATCGGCGGAAATGAAGAAGCATCCGTCGCATCCGGTATCGACGTGAAGAAGAGTAAGTATATGGCCTATATCATCAACGGTTTGCTCGTGGGAGCGGCGGGAATCTTGTTTATGTCGCGCGTAAACGCAGGGCTTCCGAATGGCGCAATCGGCTACGAGATGGAAGGTCTTACCGCCACCATCGTCGGGGGAACCAGCTTCTCGGGCGGTGCCGGCACCACGATCGGAACCCTAATCGGGGCGTTCATCATCGGGGTATTGAACAATATCATGAACCTGATGAGTGTAAACTCGTATATTCAACAAATTGTAAAAGGTATCATAATTGCTGTTGCAGTAATTTGGGATATTCGATCAAAATCCGGAAAGAAGAAAATTTCCAGAAAAATCAGGGGAGAAGGGGGATCAGGCAATTCACCAAATAATGCGTTAGGGTAAGCAATTGGATACAAAAACAAAAAGGGAGGAAACAAAATGAAAAAGAGAGTACTTAGCTTAGGCTTAGCCGCGATGATGATGGTAGGGCTTCTTGCGGGATGCCAACAGCAATCCGCCGCACCGGCGGATTCGGGATCGGGAGATGCAGCGGGCGGATATCGCGTTGCGTTTATCGCGAGAACCCAATCCGACTCCTTTGCGGCTTGGCTTTCCAATGAAATGAAAGCGGCAGCGGAGAAGTATCCGGACATTACTTTGGAAGTATTTGACGGCCAAGCGGACGACGAAAAAGAAAATGCGGCGATCGAAAACGCGATTACCAGCGGCTTTAACGCGATCATCGTACAACCGAACAACGGGGAAGCGCAACGCCCCTATGTTGAAAACATCGTGAAGGCCGGTATCATCGCTATTACGACCAACTCCCGTATCGAAGGAATCGAAGGCGCATCCTCCGTCGACGCGGACCCGTATGTACAAGCAAAAGTAAACTGCGAAATCGCAATGGATCAAGTTCCGCAAAATGCGAAAGTAGTCGTATTAAACGGACCTTCCGGAAACTTCCACGCGGATGAAAGAAGACGCGCATGGCAAGTGGAATTCTTCGACAAACGCCCCGATGTAGAGATCGTTGGCGAACAAATTGCGAACTGGAATAAAGACGAAGCCGTACAATATATGGAAGACTGGGTCACCTCGAACGCCCAAATCGACGCGATCATTTCCATGAACGACAATATGGCAGCCGGCGCACTGGAAGTCGTAAAAGACAATCCGAAGTTTGAAAAGATCCTGTCCTACGGCGTAGACGGAACGGCGGAAGCTTGCCTGCTCATTGCAGAAGGTAAGATGACCTCCACCTGCCTCCAATCCGCAATCGATTTGGCTGAACTCAATATCGACACAGTTCACAAATTGCTCACAGGCGCGGAAACGCAAATCGACACCGACATCGAAGCAGTGCTCATCACAAAAG
>CAZFWK010000176.1:0-3640 GCA_964522555.1 uncultured Peptoniphilaceae bacterium
TTCCTCGGAAGGACCGCTACAGTTGTTGATCTCGACAATCGACTACAACGACTATGTCGGGAGAATCGGGATTGGAAGGGTCGAAAGAGGCGTATTGCACGCGAACGATCAGGTGATGATCGTGAACCACAACGAACCGGGTAAGCAGAAGAAAGTAAAAGTAACGCATATTTACGAGTTCTCGGGGCTTGATCGCGTCGAAACGGATACGGCTAGGGCCGGCTCGATCGTGGCGGTATCGGGAGTGGAGGGGATCACCATCGGCGACACTTTGGTCGACCCGAATACCCCGGAGGCGGTGCCTTTCGTGAAGATCTCGGAGCCTACGCTTTCGATGGTGTTTTCCGTCAACGACTCGCCCTTTGCGGGGAAAGACGGAAAGTACGTGACGAGCCAACGACTCCGACAAAGACTCTATAAAGAGACCGAAACCGACGTCAGTATGCGCGTGGAAGATACCTCGTCGACGGATTCTCTGAAGGTATTCGGAAGAGGCGAGCTTCACCTTTCCGTACTGATCGAGAATATGCGAAGAGAAGGGTACGAGTTCCAAGTGTCGAAACCCGAAGTCCTGTTTCGAGAAGATGAAAACGGAAAGCGACTGGAGCCGATCGAGCGCATCACGCTCGACGTCGAAGAGGCGTATTCGGGCGCGATCATCGAAAAACTCGGTTCGAGAAAAGCCGAGATGCAGAGTATCCAACCCTATGGAAGCGGCTATATCCGGATGCAGTTCGTAATCCCCGCAAGAGGATTAATCGGGTACCGGCAAGAACTCATGACCGATACAAAGGGTACCGGTGTTTTAAACTCCGAGTTTGAAGGGTATGAACCCCATAAGGGAGAAATCCAAGGAAGACAGATGGGATCCCTGATCGCATCGGAAGCGGGCGAGGCAACAGCTTACGGCTTGGGTGCTGCGCAAAACCGAGGCGTGCTGTTTATCGGGGCAGGCGAAGCCGTTTACGAGGGAATGGTCGTAGGGGAGAACCCCAAAGGGCTCGATATCGAGGTCAATGTGTGCAGAAGGAAGCAACAGTCCAATGTGCGCGCATCCGGCTCCGACGAGGCGATTCGACTGAGTCCTCCGAAAGAGATGCGTCTCGAAGACCTGATGGAATTCGTCGAATCCGACGAGCGGATCGAGGTTACGCCCAATCACTTCCGAATCAGAAAGGCGATCTTGAACACCGGCTTACGGCATAAATCGTTACGAAGAAAATAAGAGGGACAAATGCAGGCATACGCGAATCTACTTGCAAATTTATTTTGGCTCAATATCATATTAGCAGTCTTGGTCGTGGTCTCCGGTAGGAAAGACCCGAGCTCGACTGTGTTTTGGGTTATGGCGCTTGCCTTCGTTCCGATTTTCGGCTTCTTTCTCTATTTGATCTTCGGGCAGAACTTTTTGAAGCAAAAGATGTTTCGCTTAAAAGAGAAAGATGACCGCTATATTAAAGACTTCGTCGACATCCAAGGAAGAGTGCTCACCTCCGGGCGATTCTCCTTCGTGAATTGGCGAAGCCAGGTCTACGACGACCTGATCCAGATGAATCTTCGGTCGGACGAGGCGTTTTACTCCCAAAACAATGCGGTCGACCTCTTCCACAGGGGAGAAGAAAAGTTTGAGGCTTTGCTTACAGACATTCAAGGCGCGAAGCATTCCGTGGATTTGCAATACTATATTTTCCGATCCGATGAAATCGGGATGAAAGTGCTAAATCTTCTGATACAAAAAGCGGGCGAAGGTGTACGGGTTCGCTTTTTGGTAGACGGGATCGGCGGACGTGAAGTGAAGAAAAAGGATCTCCAGAGGCTCGTTCAGGCAGGCGGAAGGTGGGCGGTCTTCTTCCCGAGTATATTGCCGTACGTAAACTTCCGGATCAATTACCGCAATCATAGAAAGCTCGTCATCATCGACGACAGCATCGGCTATATCGGCGGGTTTAATGTGGGCGACGAGTACTTGGGAAAGAGCAAGCGCTTCGGCGAGTGGCGAGACACCCACATGCGCGTACGCGGCACGGCGGTGCTCGGCATGAAAGTGCGGTTTCTGAAGGACTGGTACTATGCATCCAAAGAGGACCGTAATCTGGAAGAAGAGCCCATCTGGTCGTTGAGCGGCCGCTCGCATGGGAACACGGCGATGCAGATCGTCACATCCGGACCCGACACCGAGCTCGACAATGTCAAAAACGCCATCTTTCGGATGATCACGAATGCGAAGAAGCACATCTATATTCAGACCCCGTACTTTGTTCCGGACCAAAGCACTTTCGAAGCGCTCGTAACCGCCATCGTGTCCGGCGTACAGGTGCACATCATGATTCCGCGTACGCGGGACCACCCATTTGTACACTGGGCTTCGCTCTCGTATATGGGAGAGCTGATCGCGATCGGTGCGCGCTGCTACATCTATGAGAAGGGCTTCATGCATGCTAAAATGGTAGCGGTAGACGATTATTTATCGACCGTCGGCAGCACCAACTTCGACATCCGGAGCTTCAGCCTGAACTTCGAGGCGAATGCGATCATTTACGATCAGATCGTCAACGAAAAGCTGATCAATCAGTTTCTGGTCGATACCTTCTACTCGGAAGAACTTACAAAAGACAGTTATCAGAAGCGTTCAAAGCTGACCAAATTGCGCGAGGCTTTCTCGAGATTGCTCTCCCCGCTTCTTTAATGTGAAAAGAGGTTGAAATGGAAAAACCGTTGATGGACATTTACCTATGGAATAACACCGTCGTATCGACAAAAGAAGAGGAGTCGCTTCGCCCGATCCAAGACAATGCCGTATACGAGGTGCTGCGCTTGGAAGACGGGATCCCTCTTTTTTATGAAGAGCATTACGAGAGACTCGTGGCTTCCGCCGAGCTCGTCGGAAGGCCGCTCCCGTATTCGGAAGAGGCCGTAAAAAAGCAGTTGTATCAGTTAAAAGTGCAAAATCGTTTGGAAAACGGAAATGTGAAATTTTTGTGGGCGGAAACCCCGACAGGCACACACTTTGTGCTTTATGTGAGTCCGCACCGCGTCGTATCTCCGAAGGAGAGAGAGCAAGGCTGCAAGACCTCCCTCTTTCAACTGGAACGAGACAATCCCAATGTGAAGGTTCAAAAGGACGCGTACCGCGAAAAGACCGAAAGACTCTTAAAAGAGCGCGATGTTTTTGAGCTGCTCTTGTACGACGACACCGGCGCAATCCGAGAAGGGAACCGGTCGAATCTGTTTTGGGTGGAGGATGGAAAGGTCACCACGGCACCCAACCCGACGGTACTGATGGGGATCACAAGAGCCCAAGTACTTCGAGCGATCGAGGCCAGGGGCTACGAGCTGGTAGAAGCGATCCGTCACCTGGACGATCTGCGCGAGGTGGACGCGGTGTTTTTAACGAGCACCAGTATCGACGTCCTCCCGATTCGCGCGATCGACGATCTGGCATACGATTCGGCAAAGCACCCAATGGTACAGGCCCTCGCGAACGACTACTTAGAATTGAAAGATCGCTATAAAGAAGAATTCCATTGGTAAGAAGAGAAGAAGTATGAATCGAAGCCGCCCTACTTGGGCGGCTTTCAGACTATGGACAAAGTCAAATGAACTGAATGGGTTTGCATAAATCGTGACTCCATCAGGGGAG
>CAZFWK010000177.1:0-2378 GCA_964522555.1 uncultured Peptoniphilaceae bacterium
TCTTACAATACACCGATAATTCGATACTTGTGAAACCGCATGCTCTTGCGGGTGTCGTCGTCTAGAAGCTTTAGGTCTCGGAGGTCTTTTTCGATCACTTGGGCGATCTTCTCGGCGACTGCTTCCGGGTCTTTTTCGGCGCCTTCGTCCGGTTCTTCGATCACGCCGTCGATGATGCCGCCTGCGTAGAGGTCGAAGCTTGTGAGCTTCATTTGCTCGGAGGCTTGCGCGCTTTTGGTGTTGTCTTTCCAAAGGATCGACGCGAAGCCTTCGGGTGAGATGATCGAGTAGATGCTGTTTTCGAGCATATATACGCGGTCCGCCACGCCGAGCGCCAAGGCGCCGCCCGATCCGCCTTCGCCGATTACAAAGGAGATCACCGGCACCGGCAGTGTGAAGCTCGTGCGGATGCACTGGGCGATCGCTTCCGCTTGGCCTTGTTCTTCCGCGTTGATCCCGCAGTATGCGCCGGGTGTGTCGATAAACAGAAGGATCGGTCGGTTAAACTTTACGGCTTGCTTCATAAGGCGCATCGCTTTGCGATAGCCCGACGGTTGTGGCATGCCGAAATTTCTCTTGATGTTTTCTTGCGTATCGCGTCCCTTTTGATGACCGATGACGGTCACTGGCATTCCGTTGAAGAAGCCTACGCCGCCCACGATCGCGGGGTCGTCCGCACCTAAGCGGTCGCCTTTCAGTTCGACGAAGTCTTCGATCAACTGCGAGATATAGTACAGCGTGGTGGGTCTTTCCACTCGCCTCGCCATCTTGACGCGCTCCATCGGGGCGCGATTTTGATGCTGTCGGCTGATGAGAGCCTTCAGCTGCTCTTCGATATCTTTCAGCTCCGAGAGGACGCCGGTCTCACCGGAGACGGCTTGTGCCTGTAGCGTCTCGATGCTTTTCAGCGTCTGGCGGAGCATTTCTTCCATATTAGCGCTCATTTGTCTCTCCTTCGCCGTGTACGCGCAAAAGCGTCGCCAAAAGCAGCTTCATGCCGGCTCTCGTGACCGTTCGGTCGCAAAACCCGTGTTCCAAAATAAAGTCCGCATCCTGGAAGCCTTCCGGCAGGTCCTGGTTGATAGTTTGTTGAATGACCCGAGGCCCCGCAAAGCCAATTCTGGCACCGCACTCTGCCAGCGTGATGTCCCCAAGCATGGCAAAGCTTGCGGTCACCCCTCCGAAGGTGGGGTCTGTGAGCACGATGATGCTGAGAAGCCCCTTCGCCCCGTGGAGTTCCATCGCGGCGGAGGTTTTCGCCATTTGCATGAGCGAGTAGATCCCCTCTTGCATCCGCGCGCCGCCCGATGCCGTGAAGATGATGATCGGAAGCGACTTTCTGGCCGCTTCTTCGATCGCGCGGGTGATCTTCTCACCCACCACGGTTCCCATGGTGCCCAGCAAGAATCCCGTATCCATCACGGCGATCACCGTTTCGATCCCTTCGATTCGGGCGATCCCCGTGGTTACCGCTTCGTTCGATCCGGATTTTTTCGAAGCCTTTTCGATCGAAACTTGGTAGTTCGGAAAACGCAGCGGGTCTCCCGTGGAAAGATGGGCGTCCCACTCGATAAACGTGTCGGGATCCGACACCGCCTCGATGCGTTGCGCCGGCGAAAGGTGGAAGTAGTGGTTGCATACCGGGCACACGCCCGCCCTTTCGTGCAATTGTTTTACGGTCACAAAGTGCTTCCCGCCGGGGCATTTGATCAACCCGCCTTCGTTCAGCGTGCCGTCAGACAAAAGCGTCCGTTTGACTTGTCCCGTTACCTTTTTAACTTTCATATCTTTTCCTGCGGCAGGTTGGAGCTTTTCCAGTGCGTCTTTCGTTAAATCCTTCAGCATCCTATCCCTCCTCCGTCAATAAAGCCTGTAGCGAACCGGTGTGATAGCTTCCGCCTAGAAACGCTTCGGTTTCCAAGAGCTCGTAGTTTAAGTCCACCGTCGTCTTCACGCCGCGTACCAGAAGCTCGCCTAGGGCTCTTCGCATCTTTTGGATGGCGATCTCTCTCGTTTGACCGTGCGAGATGACCTTCGCGATCAGCGAATCGTAATACGGCGGGATCTTGTAGCCCTGATAAATGCCCGTATCGATCCGAATCCCGTGCCCGCCCGGAAGCAAAAGCGCCTCGATCGTGCCGGGAGACGGCGCAAAGCCTCGCAAAGGATCTTCCGCATTGATCCGGCATTCGATCGAACACCCGCGCAGCTCCACCTGATCCTGGGTCATGAAAAGCGACTCGCCTTGTGCGATGCGGATCATTTCGCGGATCAGGTCGATCCCGGTGACCATCTCGGAAACCGGGTGCTCCACCTGAATCCGCGTATTCATCTCGATAAAATAGTAGTTCTTGTCCGCATCCAAGATGAACTCCACC
>CAZFWK010000177.1:2388-3618 GCA_964522555.1 uncultured Peptoniphilaceae bacterium
CGCTCTCGTAGCCGATCGCCTGCACGGCGCGCACGGCATCCTCTCCGATTTTCTTTCGGAGCGCTTCGTCGATCCCGGGGCTCGGCGTTTCTTCGATCACCTTTTGATGGTTTCGCTGCATGGAGCAGTCGCGCTCGCCCAAGTGAATCACATGGCCGAATCGGTCTGCTAGGATCTGCACTTCGATATGCTTCGGGTTTTGAATATACTTTTCGATATACATTTGGTCGGAGTGAAAGGCTCTCTTGCTCTCTTCTTGCGCCATCGAAAACTGCTTTTCGAAATCGTCCGCATTTTCGACGATGCGAAGCCCCTTCCCGCCGCCGCCCGCACTCGCTTTGATCATCAGCGGAAAGCCGATTTCTCCCGCCATCGCTTTGGCTTCGGAAAGCTTCGTGATGGCGCCGTCTGTACCGGGTACGACGGGCACGCCCGCTTCTTTCATCGCGCGCTTGGCATTCGCTTTGTCGCCCATCGCTTCGATATGGTGCGCCTTCGGCCCGATAAAGCCCACGCCTTCCTGTGCGCAAGACGCCACAAAATCCGCGTTTTCCGCCAAGAATCCGTAGCCGGGATGGATGGCGTCCGCACCGGTTCCGATCGCGGCCGCGATGATATTTTGCTGCGAAAGATAACTGTCTTGTGCTGCCGGCGGCCCGATGCACACGGCGATATCCGCCATTTGCACATGCAAAGAACTCTCGTCGGCTTCGGAATACACTGCAACGGTTTCGATCCCCATTTCCTGGCACGTACGCATGATCCGAAGTGCAATCTCACCGCGATTCGCGATCAGGATTCTTTTGAACTTCGTCTTTCTTCTCATATTACGCTTCCCTGATCTTGAACAGATTTTGTCCGTATTCGACCATTACGCCGTTTTCACCCAAAATATCTACGATCACGCCGTCGATCTCCGAGGTGATCTCGTTCATCATCTTCATCGCTTCGATAATACAAAGCGTCTGCCCTTTTTTGACCTCGTCTCCCACTTTTACAAAGGGAGGCTGCCCGGGCGCCGCTTGTGAATAAAACACACCCACCAAAGGTGCCGTCACAAAACGTTCTGCGCTGTCCGGTTCGGGTTCAGGCGCAGGTGCCGCCTCTACCGGAGCCTTTACCGGTACGGCAGGCCTTGGCTCTTCTGTCTCATACACAAACGGATGAATCTTTCCTTCTTCCGCACGTCCTTTTTTTGAAAGATGGCCAGGAAGGTGGATCGGTTTACGA
>CAZFWK010000178.1:0-3553 GCA_964522555.1 uncultured Peptoniphilaceae bacterium
GACCGTAGTCCAAACGTAGCGAAAAGTGCGCGTTTTGGATCCGCATATCGCCCCGTCCGATGACATAGCGAATGCGAAAAACGATCGCATCCCAAGGGCGGTCCTTCAATTGTTCCGCTGTGACGCCGGCAGACTCCAGTAATTCATCGAGAAACATCGTCCGGGCATCTTGCAGGCGATTTAGATGATCCGTTTCGAATGTGAAGATATAGTTCTTTTCGGCTTCTTCTGACGTCATCTCGGATGAGAGGCGCTTAAAATCGTCCATGGCTTGTCGGTAGCTGAGAAGGGGCGCTTCGTAGGTGTCCGCCTTCTGCCAAGGGCCGTAGTCGATCGTAACGGGCTTTGGATTCGGATCCTCTTTTCTATTTTCGTATTCCTCACGGGGAACCGTCCTCTCGAATTCGGAGAGATAGCCTGCATCACCCAAGTAACGATAGAGGAAATAGTGCTGTTCGAGCCCTTTCCTGTTGAGTGTCGAGCTTGAACCGCTCAGATAATAGTCGGTTGAAGGGGTGTCGATCGAGGGGAACTTCGCCTCCAGACGAAAACGACGGTTTTCGTTTTGGATCGTGCGCTCACTCATAAAATGCGAAACTTGCATATCCGCCTTCTGAATGAAGTTGTGGATCCCTTTGGCGCTCTCCTCATTTTTTTGCACGACTTGTTCGGCCGTGAGATTGACATTTGCGATATTCGGCTTCACAAAGAGTATCAGTGTGACGATCGCAAGCAGTATGGTAAATCGGTAAGATTTCATTCGGAAACTCCTTGACTCTTAAGTTTGGCAAATCGTAGCTTTTTCCATAAAGATCGGATTCGCTATTAAGTATATAACAAATGCGCCATGGTGTCATGACGGATTGTGAGCCTTGCATTGCGCAAAAAATGGCATTCACTTATAATAAGGAGAGGATGTTAACATGAAGATACGTACGGATAGAATCGACGGAGGATTGGAATGCATTTAAAGGATGAATTACTGAAAAAAATACAAGATCGCACTGCGCAAGTCGGCGTGGTGGGGTTGGGCTATGTAGGGCTCCCGTTGGCGGTTGAACAAGCGAAGGCGGGGTATCGCACGATCGGGATCGACGTGTCCGAACAAAAAGTAGATTTAGTAAACCGAGGGATCAATTATATCGGAGATGTGGACGACGCTACGATGAAGCGCCTCGTGGATGAAGGAAAACTCCTCGCGTCATCGGATTTTTCCGTCGTAAAGGAGCTCGACTTCGTCGTGATCTGCGTGCCGACGCCGCTTGACAAGTATCAGCAGCCGGACATCAGCTATATAAAAAGTTCTGCCGTTTCGATCGGTCAAAATTTAAAGCGCGGTACCCTCGTTGTTTTGGAGAGCACCACTTATCCCGGAACCACGGAAGAGTTGCTCTTGCCCACTCTCGAAGTAGGCAGTGGACTGTTATGCGGCGAAGATTTCTTTTTGGCTTTCTCACCCGAGCGCGTCGACCCGGGCAATAAAGACTTTAAAACGAACAATACCCCGAAAGTGGTAGGAGGCATGACTCCCGAAGCGACGGAAGTGGCCAAAGCCTACTACGAGTCGGTTCTAAAGAGCGAAATCCATCCGGTTTCTTCCCCTGCGGTCGCAGAGATGGAAAAGATTCTGGAAAACACGTATCGATTTGTCAATATCGGGCTCGCCAATGAAATGGCGATTATCTGCCACAAGATGGGCATCAATGTGTGGGAAGTCATCGACGCGGCAAAAACCAAGCCGTACGGTTTCCAAGCCTTTTATCCGGGGCCGGGTTTAGGCGGACACTGCATCCCGCTGGATCCCTTTTATTTGACATGGAAAGCTAGAGAATACGATTATCATACGAAGCTGATCGAAACCTCGGGCGAAGTAAACAGCCTGATGCCGTCCTATGTGGTGGAGCGCGCATCGCATATTTTAAACACCGACAAAAAGCCGCTCAACGGATCGAAAGTACTTCTATTGGGCGTCGCTTATAAGAAAGACATCGACGACCTCCGCATGAGCCCGGCTCTTAAGGTACTGGAGATACTGGAATCTTTCCACGCGGATGTGTCCTACTACGACACCTATAACCCAGAGTTCACCGCATACGACGGGACTAAAAGATCGACGGTCACAAAACTATCCCAAGAGGTGATCGAGTCCTTCGACCTCGTCATGATTACGACGGAACACACCAATGTCGACTACGACTTCGTCGCTGCGCACGCAAGAAAATTGTTCGACACGAAAAATGCAACGAAGAATGTCGCCAATCGGGATGGAATCGAAGTTTTATAAGAGAAAAGTTACGGCGCACGGGCTACCCGTGCGCCGATTCGGTAAGGAGGTGGGCGCGTGTTCGTACTGCAAATCAATTCGTATTTCGCGGGGAGTGTGTTTTACGAAGACCTGTACACGGCGATCGAACGCCATGGAATTCAAGAGGATGTATACGTCTTCACACATGTCAACAACGAACTCGATCAAAAATATAATGAAAACGTGAAATTACGCCATCCTTACTATCATTTCGATCGATTCTTATTTCCGTTGAAGCACCGGAAAGTTTTTACGGATCTTGAGCGCACATTCGATCTGAATCGCTATTCGATCGCGCACGCGCATTCCCTCTTTTCAAACGGGTATATCACTCTTTTATTGAAGCGGAAATACGGGATCCCGTATGTCGTAACCGTGCGAAACGCGGATATCAATGTATTTTTTAAGTGGGCGTTTTTTCTTCGGAAACTCGGCAATCAAATCCTTAAAAATGCTGAGAAAGTGGTCTTTCTATCGCAAGCGCATTGCGAAGAAACGCTCGAAAAGTATGTCGACAAGGGTGCGAAAGAAGAAATCAGACGAAAATCCATCTTGATTCCGAACGGGGTGAATCGATTTTGGTTTGAGCATGCGAATCATGATCGCCCGAACCCTGGATTTAGACCTTTGCGCTTACTGTATGTCGGAAATGTCGACAAGAACAAGAATCTAATGACGACGATGCGGGCTTGCGATGAGCTGATCCGAAGAGGAATCGATGTTCGCTACAATGTAGCGGGCCGAGTGCGAGACGAGCGTGTCGCGGCGGTTCTCAGAAAGTATCCGTATGCGAGATATCATCCCTTCATGTCGGACAAAGAAAATCTATTGCAATTGTATCGGGAAAATGACATTTATGTCATGCCCTCAAAATACGAGACATTCGGCATCTCTTATGTGGAGGCGATGTCGCAAGGCTTGCCTGTCATCTACACTAGAGGGCAAGGGTTCGACACGCATTTTCAGGACGGCGAGGTCGGCTATTCCGTACAGTACGATGATCCGATTGAGATCGCGGACAGAATCGAGGAGATTATGAAAAATTATCCCGGCATATCCAAGAATGCTTCGGAAAAGGTCGTGCGCTTCGACTGGAATCGGATCGGTTCGATTTATGCGGATCTATATCGGACCGTGAGCGAAGGCTCCGAAGGAGGCCGTTCATGAACCCGCGCGTTTCGGTCGTCGTGCCGGTCTACAACGAAAGTCGCTTTGTCGATATCTTTTTGCAATCGCTTTTAAAGCAGA
>CAZFWK010000179.1:0-3498 GCA_964522555.1 uncultured Peptoniphilaceae bacterium
TCACACTTTTGCAAACTGTAGGTGCAACGATTATAATACAGCTGAAAGGTTGTGCAAGATGAAAGAAAGAGTCGTATTAGGCATGAGTGGCGGCGTGGACTCGTCTGTGTGCGCTGGCTTGTTAAAAGAACAAGGATACGAGGTTATCGGCCTCTTTATGAAAAATTGGGATGAAGACGATCAAGACGGGATCTGCACCGCAACCGAGGACTCCCTCGATGCGCGCAAGGTCGCCGTTCAATTGGACATTCCCTTCTATACGGTAAATTTTGAGCAGGAGTATATGGATCGCGTCTTTGCATACTTCTTAAAAGAATACAAGAGAGGACGCACACCAAACCCGGACGTCCTCTGCAATGTTGAGATCAAGTTTCGCGCTTTTTTACACTATGCGCTGTCCCTCGAAGCCGATTGGATCGCAATGGGCCACTATGCGGATACGACCCTATTAGACGGTCGCCCCATTCTTCTTAGAGGAGCCGATCCCGACAAAGACCAAAGCTATTTTCTCTCCCGCATCGACGAAAAGGCTTTGGGCAAGTGCCTCTTTCCGATCGGAAAAATGCAAAAAAGCGAAGTGCGCGATTGGGCGGAGGAAAACTCGCTCGCGACGGCAAAAAAGAAGGACTCGACCGGAATCTGTTTTATCGGAGAAAGAGACTTTAACGCCTTCTTGGATCAGTTTCTCGATACAAAAGAAGGCGATATCGTAAACGAAAAAGGCGAACCGATCGCCAAGCATACGGGACTCTTGCACTATACCCTCGGCCAACGAAGAGGGATGGGGATCGGTGGAGTCGGGACCGGCGAGCCGTGGTTTGTCTCCGGTAAAAACACGAAAACCAATGTGCTTTACGCCGTGCAAGGGGAAACGCACCCCGCACTCTACAGCGAAGCGCTCGTCGCACGCGAAATGGTGTGGATCGGTCCCGAAAAAGAAAAGGTGTTCTCCTGTACGGCCAAAATCCGTTACCGACAGAAGGATGTCGAGGCGCGTGTAACGCAAAAAGGGGACGGCGTAATCTATGTAGAATTCCCCAATCCCGTTCGCGCCGCAACCCCCGGACAGACGATCGCCCTCTACGACGGAGAAAGATGCCTCGGCGGCGCCGTAATCGACCAACTGATTCCGATGGATGAAAAGTACGCGTATATGAATCCCGTATTCGAAGAAGAATAAAAAATCGCCCGTAACCTTTAGGCGATTCAGGCTGTAGATATAGTAGTTTTTCGAGATGGAGTGAAGGAGAGCCCGGTGTACCCCTTGAGGCCATATCTTGGCCGAGCGGTCCGTGAGCGTGCCGAAAGGGGTATACCGGGCTCGACTGAACGGACTTTGTAACTCTCAAAAAATCGCCCATATTCGTTGGGCGATTTTTTATTCTTCTATGACAATGCGCTCTGCATGCGATAAAACCAGCGGCTCGGATCGCAAGGCTCGCCCTACGATTGTGATCCCGTATCGTTCTGCTAAATCCCTTGCGAGCGTGGTTGGAAGACTCAGCGAGGCGAGGATCGGGATACCTGCGATGACGGCCTTCGCGACCATATCGCTTGAAATCCTCCCGGTAGAAAGCAAGGCGGATTTAGACAAAGTAAATCCGGTCGTTAGGGCGATACCGGTAGCTTTGTCCTGCGCATTGTGCCGACCCACATCTTCGGCTAACGCGAATTCGTTCCCGCTAAAAACCGCACTGGTGTGGGAACCGCCGCTCTCTTTGTAGCGCTCGTTTCGGCTTAACATTCGCACGAAGGCGTCTTTTAATTCCTCCATTGGAATGCGAAGGTCGCTCATGTTGATTCCATAACGCTCCGTCAAATCGACCGGAGCAGAGCCGCAGCTCGCTGCGATGAATTCTGCAGCTCGATTTACCGAGCTCGATGCATCCGTTTCGACATAAACATCGGTTTCATCATCGCAGGCGTAGATCCTATGGATATCAGACAAATTTAAAATCATGCCGGTATTGATCAAATAGCCGATCGCAAGCTCCCGCAATTGGGAGGGCGTTGCCATCAGCGTTGCGACTCGCTCCCCGTTCACATGGATCCGGATCGCAGTCTCAATTGGTAAAACGGTCATGGACCCGATCTCCCTTTCTTTGTGATCATCTTATACGCGCTTTTTACGGAACTTGGCTCGCACCATCGACGCGAACTGTGTCGCCTCCTCGACCCGAAGCGTAAGGAGGCTCACGGCGTAAACCAGAGCCGCCCCGCTCACGCTCACGGCTAACGCGATAAACTCACTCGTTCGAACCGAAAGCCAACGAAACCCGAAGTACGCAACTACGGCCATCAAGAGTGATGCAATCAGTAATTTGATGATCGTGATGACTCGAGCTCTTTCGAGCTTGTACCCGATCTTTTTTCGAAGCGAGACGATATACCCGGCTGTCGAAAGGATCGCTGCGATACTTGCGGCAAATGCGATTCCGGCGATCCCGAACGGTCGATAGAGCGCCAAGCACAGCGCAATTTGCAGTGCCGAAGTCAAGGCACCGTTGATCATTGGCGTTTTCGTGTCTTTCAAAGCGTACAGCGCCTTGGATAGGATCTCCCGCAATCCATTGGGAAGCATGCCGATCGAATACGCGACTAATGCAGCCGAAGTCATTTGAAGGGCCGCTTCGTCAAAAGCGCCGCGCCCGAATAATAGCGATACGATCGGGTGCGCGAGAAGTGCGGCTCCGATACTCACCGGTATCACGAAGACGGAAGTCAGAAGGATCGAATCCGTAACCGAGCGCTTCATCGACTCAGAGTCGCCGGAAGCGGCCATCTTGGCCATCATCGGATACAGTACCGTAATGATCGAAGTGATGAAAAGCCCAAGCACAAAACCGTTCAGTCGATTGGCGTAGTTGAGCGCCGATATTCCACCTACTGCGACACTGGAGGCGAGCGTACGATCCATGATCATCGCGATTTGGGTCACGATCGAAGCGATCGCGATGGGCACAGTGAGACGAAGGAAATCTTTTAGGATCTCCTTCTCAAAATACACGGTCGGTCTGATCCGAAATTTCAACTTTCGCATGTCGGGGATAAATATGACGATCTGAGCCGTAAGGGCCACTAGCGCCGCAATCGGTAGGATCATCAGGTCAAACTTGGCGGAAAGCGCGATCCCCAATATCAGTACGATATTGTAAGGAAACCCCAGCATCGTGGTAATGACATAGCGTTCCCGGACCTGCAAATATCCCCTCAGGACATATAATACGGCGTTTGCAAGCAGGCCGAATAGCATAATTCTCGTAAAGGTCACCGCCATTTCGATCGCTGCCTCATCAAAGCCGATCGCAAAGAGGCGCACGAGAGGCCTCGCGAAAAGAAACCCTAATGCGGTTACGGCGATCGCCAAGAGCAATACCCAGGTGAGCATGGCATTCGTGAATCGATCCGCATCTTCTTCGGAACGTTCTTCAAACAATCGTGAGTAGATCGGAATAAAGCCGAGCATAACCGCTGTGCCGATCAAGCTGAACAAAGTGT
>CAZFWK010000180.1:0-3497 GCA_964522555.1 uncultured Peptoniphilaceae bacterium
GTATGGGCTTACATGCGAATTAGGACTCAGACGCTATGGGTTCCGATCGCACTCCACTCCTTCTCGAACCTATGGGGAATGATCGCCCCATCGCTTCTTATGACCGGAACGATCGGTCCGATCCTCTATTTTACAGTTTGGATCCTAGTCGCCCCGATTGCAGCGATCCTGCTTCTCCACCGCAATCGAAACCGAATACGCGCCACCCTCCGGAAAACAGCATGAACGCTACACCGAGCAAAACGTTAAGATAATTTGCGACGCAAATTGCAACGAAAACTTTTTCGTTGCATTTTAAAGACATTGGCTCTTTACTCAGATCGAAGCGGATATAATCGGGTAGCGGAGCTATTGGCAGACGAAAACGATTACCATGGGATTGATATCATCCGATTCGGTAAAGATATCAACGTACTTCTTGAGCGGAAAATCATTGAGAATACCTCTGTTATTCAGCAATATATGGATGCCATTGACTTGTATCGAAGAAATTATCAACACGAAGTGATAGAAGGGGTCGATCGAAAGGTGATAGAAAGAATCCCGGAAAATGCGTATCGAGAAGTGCTTGCGAATGGGATCGTCCATCGAGATTGGGGTCTTCGCACTTCGATTCGCATTGGGTTTTTTGAAGATAGAATTGAGATTACCTCGCCCGGAGGACTCCCGTCGGGGATTTCAAAAGAAGAATATTTGAACGGCCAAGTGTCAATTTTAAGAAATCCGATTTTGGGTAATGTGTTTTTCAGGCTGGGCTATATTGAGCGATTTGGAACCGGAATCAAGAGAACACTTCAGGCCTATCACGGAAGTGTCAGGAAACCCGAATTTTCTATATTTCAGAATTCGATCAGCGTAATACTCCCGCTTTACAGTAAAGACCCCGGCTCGCTAGATAAAGAAGAGAGAGCGATCTTTGACCTGCTGCAAAACGAAACGGAGCTTTCCAGAACGGAAATTGAAAACAAACTCCAAATGAATAAAGACAAAGCGATCCGAACTTTGAATGAGTTGATTGGAAAGAAGATCGTTATCAAAACGGGAAGAGGACGAGGAACGAAGTATACACTTCCCTAACCGCAAAAATGACCCGCAACGAATGCAGCTCTACCGGCAGATTGATAAATCTATCGATTACGGGTACCTACCAAATGGATCAGATTTGCGTCGCAAAATGCAACGTAAAGTGCAACGAAAATTTTTTCGTTGCACTTTTTTTCGCAAAAGATAATTATAATGGAGGATTTATTGTACATAAACGCCGCAAGAGCGAAAAAACACCCCGTGAAGGAAATTTATAGAGTATACTAATAAAAAGTATCTATTTTGAAATGTTGGAGGTGGCAATATCGATAACAGGAAACGCGCATTATGGGCTAAAAAGCAAGATAAAAGAGGCCGGTATGAATGGCTACCATTATCTCGGCACTTAGAAGATACACGCCAAATAGCCGGATTGCTTTGGGAACACTGGCTCAGTGAAGGACAAAAACAAATAATTCGAACACTTCTCCCGGGAAGTGATGATGAAAAAGGGAAAAGGCTGGCGCAATTTCTTGCAGCAACTCATGATTTGGGTAAGGTAACCCCGGCATTCCAGACGAAGAGAGGTTTCGCAAATACGGCCGATCTGGATTTTCTGCTTGTCGAAAAGCTGGAAAGAGACGGTTTTCATGGAGTGTCTACAACTCAGTTGGCTAACATTTCGTCAACACCACATGCTCTTGCAAGTCAGTATCTTCTGTCGGTGCATGGAGTTGGAGATGACATCGCTTCAATTGTCGGAGCACACCATGGAAGGCCGATCAATTCGAAACAAATACTAATGGATCAGAAAGGTTATTTGAGCAATTATTATCAAATCGAAAATCCGGATTATCCTGTTCACAGGGAGTGGAAAGAAGCACAAGAAGCGATATTGAAATGGGCCTTAGAAAGTTCCGAGTATCGAGGAGTCGATGAATTACCAGAAATCAATCAACCTGCTCAAGTTATTTTATCGGGGTTGTTGATAATGGCGGACTGGATCGCGAGTAATGAAAGGTACTTTCCGCTGATAGCGATCGAAGATCTGGATATTTCAGATCCTGAGAGACGGATCCAAGAAGGTTGGAATCGCTGGCAAAAAGGTGATCTATGGGAGCCGCAAGGATATGAAGCGGTTACGAGTCGATATTCCAAGCGTTTCGGCTTTCAACCTAGAGACGTGCAAGAGACATTCTCAGAAGAAATCGAAAGGGCGGAAAATCCGGGGATCTTCATTCTTGAAGCGCCTATGGGTATCGGAAAAACGGAAGCCGCATTTATTGGCGCTGAGCAGTTAGCTGCTAAAACTGGTAGGAGCGGGATGTTTTTTGGTCTCCCGACTCAAGCTACTTCCAATGGGATCTTCCCAAGAGTGTTGCGTTGGCTGCAGAATGTGCAAGAAGAAGAGTATAACAAGGTTTCCTTACAACTGGCACATGGGAAATCAGCACTGAACGAATCATTCACTGCCTTATCCCAAAATATCAATGTCGATGAAGAACGTGACGCAAGTGTAATCGTTAATGAATGGTTTGCAGGTCGAAAAACTTCTGCCTTAGACGACTTTGTTGTTGGAACGGTAGATCAGTTTTTGCTCGTAGCGCTGAAACAGAAACATCTTGCTTTAAGACATTTGGGTTTTAGTAAGAAGGTAGTCATAATCGATGAAGTACATGCTTACGACGCTTATATGAATCAATATTTATTGGAAGCGATCCGCTGGATGGGAGCGTACAAAGTGCCGATTATTATTTTATCAGCAACACTACCGGCGAAAAGGAGAGAAGAAATGATCAAGTATTACTTACGCGGTAGTGGAGTGAAATCGAAAGTGATCACTTCGCAGTTTGAGGAACTTCACACGGCGGCGTATCCGCTCGTAACCTATACCGATGGAGATCGAATCAAACAACAAGCAGATTTCAAACCTGGCAAAAAGATAACCGTCCAGATCAAAAAGGAATCCACGGAAAACCTCTTTGATAGATTAGCCGAATACTTCCTTGAAGATGGAGTGATCGGGATCGTTGTCAATACAGTGAAACGTGCGCAAGCGATAGCGATAGAATGTATCGCACGATTCGGTGAAGACAATGTAGAGTTGCTTCATTCGAGCTATATCGCAACGGATCGAGCAAAAAAGGAAAACGCACTTATATCGATGATCGGAAAAGGAGCGGATCGACCGAACAAGAAAATCATCATCGGCACTCAAGTGATCGAGCAATCCTTAGACATCGACTTCGATGTCCTGTTCAGTGATTTAGCTCCAATGGACCTGCTCATTCAACGTATAGGAAGACTTCACCGACACGACATTCAACGCCCTAAGAATCACTTGTACCCCGTGCTTTATGTACTAGATACAAATGAGAGCTTTGAGTTCGATAATGGGTCCATTGCAGTGTATGGAGGGTTTTTACTGGCGAGAACACAAGTTCTTATGCCGGAAAAAATTGTGTTACCGGATG
>CAZFWK010000181.1:0-3470 GCA_964522555.1 uncultured Peptoniphilaceae bacterium
CAAATCCCCTAAATTTAGGAATGGATTGTTTTTGATTTCCGCTTCTAAATCCAGTTTCTTCATGCATTTGCCTCTTTCTTGTAGATTCAGCCATTTGATTCATTATATTGGATGATGAAAGCGATGGCAATCCTAATCCTATCTGATTCTCTTCGTTGAATTTATTCATTACGAATTCGGGAAACGTTATTTCGGTTTTTTTTGAGGCGCGATCATCTAGGTTTTAGCTCCTGATTGATCTTAGAAATGACCGAAACGCCACCCTGGCAAATGTTATTGATCTTATTTTGACGCGAAAGTTCGTCGTGTTCTACTATATCAGTAGAAGTGAGGAAAGGTGAGAATCCTTTGCACTCCTGTCGGAAAATATTTGAAGGAGGAAACGGTCTTGTCTACAGACACATCGAAAAAATCCGGTGCACTCGTGAATATCATCCGCTATTCTGGAGTTTATATCGGAGCCGTAATAGGAGCGGGGTTTGCTAGCGGTCAAGAAGCGTTACAGTTTTTTTGCTTCACATGGTTTTATGAGTTTAGTTGGAGTAGCCATCGCAATCGTCTTGTTTGCATGGTACGGAACCTTATTTATGGAAGTGGGGTATAAGCTAAAAACAAATTCTTACAAAGACGTACTAATAGAACTCTGCGGAAAGTACGTCGGTAATCTATTCGACTGGATTCTTACCTTTTTCATCTTTGGTGTTCTAGCCATTATGATCTCAGGTGGTGGGTCGGCACTAAACCAATACTTTGGGATTAGTTTAAATGTAGGTAAAGTGATTATTTCGGTTGCAGCGTTGGTAACTGTGCTGTCCGGGTTCCAATCGCAACTGAATGCGCTTGGCTTTTTATCCCCTCTTATGATTTTAGCAACGCTGGCTATCGCTGTCGCGACAATTTTGTCAAACCTAAATGGTTTTGCTGACACGAGTGTGGCGATTGCAGAAGCAGGCGTGTCATCTGCTACTCCATTTTGGTGGAGTTCCGCAATGATCTACGTTTCCTACTGTGTCTTACCAGCTGCAGCAGCTCTAGCCACGATCGGGAAGATCGAACCGGACAAGAGTATCGTTAAGAAATCAGGGATCGCAGGTGGCCTTGCATTAGGGATTAGCTTATTGTTCATGATACTCGCAATTTTATCAAACTACGCACAAGTAGCTAATTTTCAAATCCCGTTTTTGGAAGTGGCGCGGTTGATGCACCCTGTAGTAGGGTTGTTCTTCACATTTGTGTTACTTGCTGCTATTTATACAACCACGGTTCCAATACTCTACTCATTTGTAACCAGGTTTACAAAAGAAGGCACCAAGAACTTCACAATAGCAGCTATCGTCACAACGATTGTAGCATTTATAGCCGGACTATTTCCCTTCAGTACATTGGTGGGCACCGTATATCCATTGTTAGGGTACATGGGATTGGTAGTGATGGCATTTGTGATCTATTGGTCCGTTAGCAAGAAGAATAAAATGCCCGATAAGGTCGACCCTTCTGTATGATCACAGCAGAACAGTAGAAATAGAAAGGACATCAAAATGAAGCAACAGGCAGTAAAAGGAGATTGGGTTCGTATCGAGGAAATCATACTGACACCCGATCAGCGATTAGAAACATTACCCGAATCGACGAGAGCAGTTGCGTTGAAATGCTGGATGAATGGATTCTTAAAAAACGACAATGCGACCGTTGGAGACTCTGTAACGATTATTTCGAATATCGGCAGAGAGGTAGACGGCACTTTATTTGAAGTATGGCCAAAATACGACCATAGCTTTGGAGATCAGCAACCAACCCTCATCAATATCGGGCGCGAACTAAAAGAATTAATGAAAGAAGGAGAAAGAAATGAGTAGTATCTCATCGGTAACCGGAAAAAATAAAGAGATCTTGTTCAAGTCTGTAAACTTAAATTACGATGACTTTAAAACCGAGAGACTGGCATGGGATTACGAGAAACTGATGGATGCGGTTGGGTTATCGTTGGAAGAAGTAAAGGCGATACAAGAAGAAGTGTATGTAGGAAACACTCCGCTATTGGAGTTAAAAAATATCAATCGATTGGTAAAAGCAATCTCGAAACCCGGTAAAGGTGCGAGGATTTTTATGAAAGATGAAGCGAACAATCCGACGGGCAGCTTCAAAGATCGACGCGCCTCAATCAATGTTTACGAGGCTGCGAAGCATGGATACCCGGGTGTAATCGCGGCATCCAGTGGAAATTTTGGTGCAGCTGTAGCATCTCAAGCGTCCAGGCGTGGCATCAAATCGATCATCGCGCAAGAAGTGTACGACGATGCGTACAATGGTCAACCCGAATCTCTGGAAAAAGGACGGGCTTGTGAAGCTTACGGCGCAGAGATCCAACAGTACACCGTCGGCCCCGAAGTGTTCACTTATGTCATACTCGATCTGCTCGATAAAACGGGTTACTACAGCTCATCCCTGTATCTTCCCGGGAGCATCGCCGGGGTGGAGACACTCGGAAAAGAAATATATGAGCAAACGTTCGCGCAGACCGGAAAAGAACCCGATGTGGTTTTGATTACGCATGCCGGAGGGGGGAACTTCACAGGCACTTCTCGTGGATTGCGTAAGATGGGTTACAAGGGGAGGATCGAGGGGGTAACGGTACAACTTGCGGACCTGGACTCGCATGATGATAGTCAATTTGCTCGAAAATCGTTCTCTACCGGGCATTCCGGTTACGGATTTCCTTCGCTCTACAATCCGGAAAGTGTAGACGTACCGCTCAATGCAGCGAGGCCACTGCGCTATATGGATAAACTTTATACGGTTACGCAGGGGGAAGTATATTATATTACAGAGGTTTTGGCTCAACTAGAAGGCTTGCAAAGAGGTCCTGCGGGCAATACATCGTTAGCGGCAGCGTTCGCACTCGCCCAGTCGATGGAGGAAGACCAAATTATCGTCGTCCAAGAGTCTGAATACACAGGAGCCGGAAAACAACACACCGCACAGCTGTCTTTCGCAGAAGAACACGGGGTGGAAGTAAGACGAGGAAACCCAGAAGAAGAAGTCCCGGGAGAGTCCATAATTATCCCGGAAAGACCGGAACAGATCGCGGTAACGGAGCTGAACCTCGATGATTTCAGGAGAAAATACCTCGAAGTAAATGTGAAAGATAAAAATTTCGATAGGATCACCCATGAAGAGATTGCGTTTTTAGCAGCAGAAACCAATCAATCAGAAGAAAATGTCAAAGAAATGCTCCGAGACATGGATGTATCGACTCTATAGACACAGGAAATTAAGAAGATCGCGGTGGATACATAACCGCGGTCCAGACTGTAAACAAGACAAATGAACGGAATGTATTTGCATAAATCGTGACTCCATCAGGGGAGTCCAACGCGCTCCACCTCAACTTCATCCTCTCGACTGATAGAGAAAGAGGTGAGGACTCGTCTCAGAGTCGCACTTATGGACATCCCCTGACTCCGTCACTT
>CAZFWK010000182.1:0-3428 GCA_964522555.1 uncultured Peptoniphilaceae bacterium
CACTACTCTTCGATTGTTCCTATACATGATTCGCTATTGAAATGCAAGAACGAGAGGTTTGTCAACGCCCTGGAAGAGACGAAAAGTCGTCTCTTTTCTTCTGCGCTTTTTCCGGTAGAATTCTCGGACTCGAGAAAGAGTGAAATGTAGCGGTTTAAAAAGTCGATCGAATCACTGTGTGTTGGCATGGAATTTGCATATAATAGAGTGAGTGCATGTGACGAAGACGCGTGTAAACTGAATAACAGGAGGATAGAATGAAAGTCAAACATGTAATACAAGCGATCGACTCCCATACGGCGGGTGAGCCGACGCGCGTGGTGGTCGGCGGAATGCCGAAGATCCTCGGGAATACGATGACCGAGAAGAAGATCTGGCTGGAAGAGAACTTAGACTATTTGAGAAAAGCCATCATGCTGGAGCCGCGCGGGCATAGCGACATGTTCGGATCCATCATCATGCAGCCGGTGCATCGAAATGCGGACTTCGGCGTAATCTTTATGGATGGCGGCGGGTACTTGAACATGTGCGGGCACGGTACGATCGGGGCGATGACCGTAGCCGTGGAGACGGGAATCGTATATGCAGAGGAGCCGGTCACGGAGGTGATCTTGGAAGCGCCAGCGGGGTTGATCCGAGGAAAAGTAGTCGTGAAGGACGGGCGTGCAGAAAAGGTTTCTTTTACGAATATCCCATCTTTCCTGTTTCGAAAAGACCAAACGGTAGATCTGCCCGAATTCGGTGAGATCCGTTTCGACATCGCCTTTGGCGGGAGCTTTTTTGCGATTGTGCATGCGGGGCAGATCGGGGTCGATATCGTGCCGGAAAATGCGAGCGTGCTAAACCGGATCGGGATCGAGCTTCGAGAGATCATCAACCGAGAGATTCCGGTACAGCATCCGACACTAACCCACATTCGCAAAGTGGATCTGGTCGAGTGGTGGCAAGAAACCGACTCACCGAGTGCTGATCTGAAGAACTGCGTCGTATTCGGACACGGGCAGGTGGACCGTTCGCCCTGCGGAACGGGTACGTGCGCGAAGCTTGCGAGCTTGTTTGCGAGAGGTCAACTCGGGGTTGGGGAGACCTTTGTGTATGAGAGCATCCTGGGGATGCAGTTCGAAGGCGTGATCGTAGGCGAGACGAAAGTCGGTGAATACGATGCGGTGATCCCGCAGATTACGGGATCGGCTTGGATCACCTCCTTTACCAATCTGGTAATCGACGACTCGGATCCGCTGAAATACGGATACCGATTGCGATAAGACGAAATGTTGTCTATCCGACAGTTTTAGTGCCGAAAATTGGTTGGAAAAGAGGCCGGCTGAAAGCTGCAAAAATAAAAAACGGCTATTCCATAACATCTTAAAAGTTGGCACGCTATTTGCATTATAGATGGGTGAAGGCGGTGGACTGTGATCGCCGGAATCTCATACATCATTTCGCGAAAAATTGTGAGAGAGTAAACAATCATTCAAAAGGAGGTGAGAATATGAAAATCGTTTCATTATCATTGCAACAAGGCGTAGGGGCTCGCCCCACTCCAATTGTAGCCAAAGGGGATGCGGTAAAGCGGGGACAAGTGATCGCAGAGGCGATCCCGGACAAATTATGTGTGCCGCTACATACATCGGTTACCGGAGTGGTACGAGAGATCACGGATGACTTTATTGTGATTGAACAAACGGAAGAGACGCAAGACTTCGAAAAGTTGAATCTTGAAGGCTCGGTTGCAGAGATTGTTCGAGCCGCGGGGTTAATCGGCTTAGGCGGTGCGGGATTTCCGACTTATGTAAAGCTTGGAACTCAACTGCAAAAAGGCGGATACCTCATCTGTAATGCGGCGGAATGCGAACCGGTACTTGGGCACAATCTGTTTCAAATGGAGCAGGATATCGAGGGCCTCATCGACGGCATGCATATTTCGATGGAGTCAACCGGCGCTGAAAAAGGCATTATCGGGATGAAGCTGAAGCACAAAGGGGTGATCAAGAAGATCACGAGTTTCCTAAAGGAAAAAGGCATCACAGATATTCGGGTATTGCCGCTTCGAAATATCTACCCGGTCGGAGAAGAGCGTGCGTTGATCCGAGACACCATCAATCAGTTGCTGCCCCCGGGAGCACTCCCGGTCGAAGCAAACAGCATCGTCATGAATGCGGAAACGCTGTATGCGGTTAGAGACGCGGTGCGCTTCGGAAAGCCCTTGATCGACAAATGGGTGACGGTCGCGGGAAGACTGAAAGAGATTGCGAAAAACGAGGTCGTCATCAAAGAGTATCCGCTGGGAACCTCGATCCAAGCGATCGTCGACGAATTCGGCGGCGTGGTCGAACCGATCGGAGAAATTCTTTTGGGCGGACCGTATACCGGGAAAAGAGCGCTGGACGGGCAATCGCTCGCCAAGACGACCGGTGGCGTAATCGTGACGGATGCGTTTGACCGTCAAGAGAAAAAACTCGGCATCATCCAATGCGCATGCGGTCCACTGGAACCGAGACTGCGAGAAATCGCGGCGTCGATGGGAAGCGAGGTCGTCGCAAAGACGATCTGCAAAAATGCGCACGAGAAAAACGGTACCTACAAATGCCAGGATCCGGGGAATTGCCCGGGACAGGCCGAGAAAGTGCTCGAACTAAAGAAAGCGGGTGCCTGTGCCGTATTGATCGGGCACTGCACCGACTGCAGCAACACGGTCATGGGCTCCGCGCCGAAGCTGTCGATGGATGTGCATCATGCGACGGACCACGTGCTAAAAACGATGGGCATGCCCTATATACGCAGTTACGACGAAGACCAATTGTAGTACGAAATGAAATGAAGGAGGTAGAAGAATGTCTATCACAAAAGAAACCGCGATGGCACATGCAAACGACCCTGCGGTCACTTGCTGCCGATTTGAAGCGGGTTCACTCATAGAGCCGCAGATTTTGGAAGACCCGGCGATTTTCCCGGACTTGGAAGACACCGGTCTGATCGAAATCGGAGAAGACTGTCTTACGATCGGGGAAGTGCTCGGCGCAAAGCTGAAAGTCACCTTGGATGCGCTGACCCCTATCACACGAGATATGGTAGAAGACTTAGTCGAAGCTGCCGAAGTGACGGCGGTTGAGACCCTAGACACGGAACTCGAGCCGGCAACAGTCGCTCCGGCGCAAGCGCCGCAAATGGCAGTAGCTGGCGGAAATGTCACCATTAAAATCGGCGAAGGAAAGGATATCGAACTGACCTTCCCGCTATTTGCCGGTGGCGCACCAGCGGCAGCGGGAGCGCCGGTACAAGCCGCCGCGGAAGCGGTAGCCGCGCAAGCTTTAACAAAAGAAGAGGCTCCGGCTGAAGCCGTAGCCTTGCGTTCCTTGACCCGAAAATACTTTGCGATCACGGAAGTAAAACGCGGGCCCGAAACGAAGCTGGAAGGCACCGTCCTC
>CAZFWK010000183.1:0-3408 GCA_964522555.1 uncultured Peptoniphilaceae bacterium
ATGGAGAGAATTATGATAGAAATGTTAGAGGATAATCATGATCCAAGTCGTAGGAGTACGCTTTAAAGACGCAGGCAAGATGTATTATTTTGACCCTGCGGGATTTCCGATAAAAATGAATGACCATGTCATCGTAGAGACGGTTCGCGGAATCGAATACGGTGAGGTGATCACCCAGATCGAAACGATCGAGAAGAAAGACCTCGTGTCGCCGCTTAAGTCTGTCATACGAATTGCCGACGAGACCGACGCATTCGTGTACAATCAAAACAAGAAAAAGGCAGCCGATTCCATCAAGATCGCGACAAAGAAGATTGAAGAACACAATCTACCCATGAAGCTCATCGATGCGGAGTACACTTTCGATTCGCAAAAAGTGATCTTCTATTTCAGCGCAGACAATCGTATCGACTTTAGAGAGCTGGTAAAAGACCTAGCCTCGGTATTTCGAACGAGAATTGAGCTTAGGCAAATTGGCGTCAGAGACCAAGCGAAGATGATCGGCGGACTCGGGCCATGTGGCAAGGAAACCTGCTGCAAGCAGTTTTTGGGCGAATTTGAACCCGTGTCGATCAAGATGGCAAAGGACCAGTCCCTATCTTTAAACCCCACCAAAATTTCGGGGTTGTGTGGTAGGCTGATGTGCTGCCTCAAGTATGAGCAATGCGTATACGAAGACAAACTCACGCGCATGCCGCGACTGGGCACCGTGATAATCTCCGATGTCGGCAGAGGCCCAATCATCGGGAAAGACACATTATCCGAAACCGTCCGCGTAAAAGTCACTTTGGATGACGGCACAGAAGAAATTCGAACCTTTCCCGTAGAGGATGTGGAAGTGACCAGACAAGTCGACAAAAGATACCGCGATCAAAACGAACACTGCCGCTATCGATATCCTGAGGAGTAAGAGGATTCGATCGAGGCTCAAGTAGAGTGACGACTCATATGAGAAGACTGCAGCCATTACGGCAGGAAGACCCTGCCGGATCGGCTGCATTTTTTATCGAATCGGTTACACTTCAACAAGAAAAGCGATTTCGTGTTCCATTTTATCCGCGGTTCATGTATAATAAAATTGTAAAATACTTTGGAGGTGAAAGAATGGCTTATGTAATCAATGATGCTTGTATCGCTTGCGGCGCTTGCGAACCCGAGTGTCCGACTGAGGCGATCAGCCCTGGAGATATTTATGTGATTGATGCAGAAAAATGCATTGACTGTGGAGCTTGCAACGCGGTCTGCCCGGTAGACGCACCGCAACCTCAATAGGATACTTACTTAAAAGAGACCCCTTGCGGGTCTTTTTTCAAAGGAGTCCATATGAACATAACACTCGATCATGTACCCGCGACACCGTATAAGATTTCGCAATTCACTTCCCATTTTCGGTACGGGACCGATGCAATCCTGCTTTCCTGGTATGCGAAATCCACTACTAAAGATATCTGCATCGACTTATGCAGCGGGACCGGGATCGTCGCGATCAGGCAAAGTTATTTATATCATCCGAAAAAAACCTATGCGATCGAAATGCAAAAAGAGGTCGCCGAACTTTCGGTTCAATCGATAGAGAACAATAATTTATCGGAAAAGATTCATGTCATGCAAGGGAATTTCACGGAAATGGCCGACTGCTTCGCGGTCGATTCGATCGATGTCGTGATGGCGAATCCGCCCTATATTAGAAAAGGAGACGGAGAAATCAGTAAAGACCGGCAGTTTGCTTTTGCCCGACACGAGATCTCCATGAAATTGGAAGACCTGTTTATCTTCTGCTCGCGCGTCTTGCACAGCGGGGGTCTTTTTTACTTTATCCATCGGCCGAATCGATTAGGGGAGATCATCGGGTTTTCGATTCAGTATGATCTTGCGGTAAAGCAGATCCAGCCCGTCGCATCGTATGCAGGAGACGACCCACAGCTGATCCTAGTGACATGCAAAAAAGCCGCGAAGCCGGATCTCGTTCTGAAGAGCCCGTTGGTGATCTACGACGGAGACGACTACACGAAGGAGCTTTTGGAGATCTACAATGGAGCGCTCCGATGACGGGCAAGCTGATCGTCATTCCGACGCCGATTGGGAATCTCGGGGACATTACCCTGCGTGCTCTGGATGCACTGAAGAACGTAAATCTGCTGCTCTGCGAAGACACCCGCCATACCCTGACCCTTTTGCGGCACTACGAGATCGAAGTGCCGCTGTTGTCGTACCACAAATTCAATGAAAGAGAACGATCCGAACAGGCGATCATAAGGATCGAAGCGGGAGAGTCCGTAGGGCTCGTGTCAGATGCGGGACTGCCCGGAATTAGCGATCCCGGTGAGATCTTGATCGCCGCTGTGGTCAAGAAGGGGCTTACCGTGGAAGTGCTTCCCGGCGCCAACGCCGCTATAACCGCATTGGTAGGTTCGGGACTCTCCGTACTCCCCTATTTGACGATCGGATTTATGTCGAGAGACAATCGGGTCAGAAGGCAGCAGTGGGAGCAGATCGAGAACACAACCGCCACGATCGTACTCTACGAATCCCCAAAGCGGATTCGTAAAACGCTTCAACAACTATACGAGAGGCTCGGCAATCGCAAGATCAGCATCGGTCGTGAACTCACAAAGCTGCACGAAGAGTATATCCGTGGCGATCTGGAGACTTTGCTAGCCGCCCCGGAATCGATCAAAGAAAAAGGGGAGATGGCGGTTGTGATCGGACCCGCGATTGAGGGTGAAAAGCAAGGCGCGGAATCGCTGCTTCGTGAAGCACTACAAGATATGCCGCTGTCGAAAGCCGTTCGCCAAGTGGCCAAGGTACATGGCATCCCCAAAAACGAGCTGTACACATTAGGTCTTACGCTCACGGAAGAGAGTCAAGAAGATGAATCATGAGATGATCGATGCGATTAAAACCGTATCGAGCCAAGTGCAAGGCCGAGCGCGAGACCTCAAATCCGTGGATCAGGCCCGACTTCGGAGCTTCATCGGGGAGCAGATCGGGTCCTTGCAAAAGCTAAAAAAAGCGGACACATCGCTCTTGGAGAAGGTAAAAAAAGCCGGTGGGCTCTTGTGTGTGGACGGGTCGTATAACCGACTGGGAGGAGCCGCGCCGCATTATTTGGAGATTTTTCGAGGGGTCGGAATTTGCACGACAAAGATGTCCGAACTCCTGACGAGAGTGGAGGTTTCTACGCCGATCACATCAAACAATCCGGAGTCTGACTTCTCCTTTGGCGACCGGTCCAAGGAAACGGAAGCCCGATTGGCGCAGATCGAGATCGAAGTGGCGATGGAGCTAGTCGACCGATTCGAAGGATACGCACTAATTCTAGACGGCTCGCTGATTCGCTTCGATATCCTGTGCAAGGAACGATGGGAGGCGCTCAAACAAAAGTGTGAGGAGAAGGATCTCCCGATC
>CAZFWK010000184.1:0-3408 GCA_964522555.1 uncultured Peptoniphilaceae bacterium
GAGGACTCGTCTCAGAGTCGCACTTATGGACATCCCCTGACTCCGTCACTTACGCAGTGACTCTTCCAATACATTGCTAGCGATTTTTGCACGTGAACGGACAGTTCGTCAACCTCTAGATCGCAGTGGATATACAACCGCGGTCTTTTTATTTTAATATTCTCTTCAGCAGACTGAGTTTCTTTTCGGTATAGGGTCGGTAGCGGAGCGGGATGCTGATGTTGGTGGGGGAGCGCATCACGGATTTCTTGTGGCTGAAGGCGTCGAAGCTGTATTTCCCGTGATAGGAGCCAATACCGCTGGAGCCAACGCCGCCAAAGGGGAGGTGGTGGTTTGCAAGGTGTAGGATGGTGTCGTTTACGCAGCCGCCGCCGAATGACACGGTCGTCAGAATCTGTTTGATCCGGGTCTCGTTCTCTGAAAACAGGTAGAGCGCGAGCGGCTTTTCTTTTGTTTTCAATTGGCTGATCATCTTATCGTAATCGGAAAAGGAGAGGATTGGAAGGACCGGCCCGAAGATCTCTTCTTGCATCGCGGCATCTTCGTAGGGTGCGTCAAAAAAGATTGCGGGTTGGATGACGCGCTTTTCTCGATCGTGTGCGCCGCCCCATTTGTTTTGGCATCCGTCAATGAGGGTCGCGAGGCGATCGAACTTTTCTTCGTTGATGATGCTTGGCATATTTCCACTTTCGGCCGCATCCTGCCAAAGCTTTTCCAGTTCTTCTTGCAAATGTACGGTGAACTCTTCCTTCACCGACTCTTCCACGAGCACATAGTCGGGAGCCGTGCAGGTCTGGCCGGCGTTTAAGATCTTGCCGAAGGCAATTCGCTTGGCTGCCACCGAAAGATTCGCAGATGCATCTACGATAGCGGGACTTTTGCCGCCTAATTCCAAAATAACAGGAGTAAGGTGCTCGGCTGCCGCTTTTTGCACGGCTTTTCCTGCTTTTGCGCTACCGGTATAGAAGATGAGATCGTATTTTTCTGCGAGGATCTCTTCGTGCGAGTATTCATCTGAAATGTGGACGACTTCACCATTGGGAAAGCACTCGGCGATCAGGGCATGCAGGTGGCGAGTGGTGGACTTAGAAGATGACGAGGTTTTCAATAGGCAGACATTGCCTGCGGCGAGCGCGCCGATCAATGGGACCAACGAGAGTTGAAAGGGGTAATTCCAAGGCGAAATGATCAAGCACAAGCCGAGCGGATCCGAATAGATCCGGTTTTGGCTAGGCGCGGTTTGCATAGTCTGCCTGACCCGGACGGGGCGCATCCAGCTTTTTAGGTGTTTTCGAACGTATGAGATCTCTGCCAGCACAAAGCCGATCTCGGTCATGAAGCTCTCGGTTTCACTTTTGCCTAGATCGTCGGCAAGTGCGGAGACGAAGTCTTCGTAGCGTGATTCGATACCTTGATAGAGGCGGTCCAGCAATTCCATTCGGTATGCGTAATCGCGCGTTTGATCGATCGCGAAGCGTTCGCGTAATTTGCGGGTCAACTGGTTCATTTCATTTCCTTTCCGGAGCGGGAACTCCCATGAGCCTGTGTTCATTATATAGGATTTTAGGTGATCACAAAAATGAGATGCACGCCTCTATCGAGTTTCTGCGAAGTGGTTCAGTTACAATCCGCTTAAATTGGGTAATATCACTCACACACAACAAAATAACCACGAGGTGAAGCATATGGCTAACAATGAAAATAAGATGCGAGAGACGGATGCATCGGTTTCAGAATTCCTGCAGTCAGTTTCGGAGAAGCGGCAAGCGGAGGCTGCAGTGTTGATCGATATTATGGAGAGGATTTCCGGGTATCCGGCTAAGATGTGGGGGGATTCCATCATCGGGTTCGGCACGCAGCATTACAAGTACGAGAGTGGCAGGGAGGGCGATATGCCCCTGATGGCGTTTAGCCCGCGGAAGGCGAGGATTACGGTGTATTTCGGCGAGGGGTTCCAGCATTATGGCGAGTATCTGGACCGGCTCGGCAAGTATAAAACGAGTGTTTCGTGCTTATATATCAATAAATTGCCGGATGTGGATCTCGCAGTATTGGAGGATATGCTGAAGGCTTCTTTCAAAAAGCAGGATGTGCCGGAAGAAAAGCCGAGCTCGGTGGAGGCGTATATTGCAAACGTGCCAGAAGCGGCGCGGCCCAATTTTGATGCGCTAAGAGCCTATGTAAAGGAATTGCTGCCTGATGCGGATGAAGTACTCAGCTACGGGATTATCGGCTATAAGACGGACAAAAAGCGGGCAAAGATGTTTATTTCCGGCTTTAAGGATCACGTCGGGATCTATCCGGTGCCGAAAGATGAGACGCTCGCTGCGGACTTGAAGCCGTATGTGCGAGGAAAGGGTACGATTTGGTTCCCGCTCGATGCGCCGCTGCCGATGGATTTGGTGAGGCGGATTGTAGAAGGGCTTACAAAATAGCACAATAAGGGCGCATTTCGCGCCTCAGACTGTAGACAAAGTTAAATGAACTGAATTTTATTTGCATAAATCGTGATTCCATCAGGGGAGTCCAACGCCTCCGTAGAGTACGCTCGTACTCCTCACGCACGTCGCCAACTGATACTTCGTCCTCCCGATCGATTAAGAAAGAGGTGAGGACTCGTCTCAGAGTCGCGCTTATGGATTTCCCCTGACTCCGTCACTTACGCTACGAACTTTCCAATGCATAATTTGCAATTGATATTCATGAACTAGGGAGTTGTTAACGCTCTGACGCCTGTCCTTTTTGGGACAGGCGTCTTTTTAGAACAGGATTCGCATCATGAAAGAGGCGAAGATGATCGCGAGAATCGTGCGTTCGAAGAACACGACGACCAGCTCCCATAGTTTTACCGGAAGTTTTGATGCCATCATAACGACAATCGTCTCTGAGAAGAAGATGATCTGCACGATCGATACGGCGGTAACCATATACCTCGCGCCGATATCCAGCATTTCAACTTTATCTGCGATTAAGAGTACCGGCAAAAACATCTCGGCGATCCCGACGGGGAAACTTGGCGCGATATCCACAGCGTTCGGCACTTGCAGCAGATTCAGAAGCGGTACGAACAGCATACCCAGCCAATCAAAGATCGGGGTAAACTCGGCGATGATCAACGAAGAAGTTCCCACCATCGCAAGAAGCGACAATACTTTCGGAATGACTTCAAAGCCGTCTTTTAAACTTAGGAGGATCTCTTTTCCAAGAGGAGGAGCGGTGAGCCCCTTCTTTACTGCACGGTCGAGTGCGGTTTTCAAGACGTTTGTGCTCGCCGTCTTCACCGGCTTTCTATCTTCCGCGGTCTGCATTCTTCCGTCGACATACTCATCCGACTTTCGGTTTAACGGAAACAGTCTCGCGATGATCGCGCTGACGATCAGTGTAAGTACTAGTGAAGAAAAGTAGACG
>CAZFWK010000185.1:0-3379 GCA_964522555.1 uncultured Peptoniphilaceae bacterium
GGCGATCGGTGCCAGACAAGCTGAGCACCCTACAGCGTATATAAAAGCCCCCTTATTTCGCTATTTCCTCGAAATAAGGGGGCTTTTGTTTATCTGTATTGCGCTTTTACGATGTCGAGAAGGTCGACTCTTTCAAGTGTCTCTTCCGGTACGTTGAAGGTGGCGGTGGCTGTGCCGGGGTAGCGGCCGATTTGGAGCTCTCCGTTGATGGTAGCGCGATTTTTCACTTCTTCGACGCTCATGTCGAGGAAGTTTGATGCGCGCGAGAGGGCGGAGTCTACGGCTTCGTTTAGGGTTGCTCCGGTTCCGATGAAGGAGAGCGGGAGCGATTCTTCGAGTTTTACATTCCAGGTTTTGGCGAGTTCCTTCGCGGCTTTCTTTTCGGATTTATCGAGCGGGCGGCTTAGATACGGGAGGTCTTCGTATACGGGAAGCAGGATCGGCCCCTCGATCGGCATGTCTTTTAGGAGTGTCACTTCGATCACGGCTACGCCTGCCACGTCCGCCGTGTGTCCTGCAATTTCACCGTCGCCTTGCATCGCGTGCATATCGCCGAGGTAGACGCCTCCGCCGGGGATTCGTACCGGTGCGATCAGCACGGCGCCTTCTCGTACGCGGTTGATGTCCATATGGCCGTCTGTGAGTTTGCCGATTCCTTCGGCTTGGACCCCGTAATCGTGGGGTGCGTCGATCAGGAACTGGCCGAAGTCGCCCGCGTTATGAGAGTCGGGGGTATCGACGGCGGGACAGGTGCCGAGTTGTCCCAAGAATGGCTTTACGCGGGAGACAATCCCGGGGAGATCGCTCGGGGCGAGCGTGGTGACGGAGTGTTGGATCGAGTGTTCGGGGAGATTGGTGAAGTGAGCGGCGTCTTTCGCGACTTCCTCTACCTCTTCTTTGTGTAGGGTAATCCCGAATTGTCGCTTTTCATCGAACACCATGGTGTAACCCGAGGCAAAGCTGAAGGGGCTAACCGTAGCGCCACAGTTCGTGCATTTGATCGCGTCGGCTCCTGTACCCTCAACGCGCGTCTTGGGCCAGATGGTTCCGCACTCTGCGCACTTGCCGGCTACAAATGGGTCGCCCAGTGCGCAGGCGGAGTTGGTGGTGTCGACGCCCGAACTCGTGCCGTGGCTTGTGATTTGTAAGGAAAGGATACGGATCATGATGGCGTCGCCGGGTTCTGCGCCTTCAACCGCAACAGGTTGGGTGACTTCGTGTCCGCCGCGGATCTCGGGGGTGATCATCGGGCCCCAGCATCCGGGTGCGGTATTGGCAATGATGATTCCGCCCGAGCGGATCGGGCCGAGCATTTCAGCGGACGGTCCGAGGATACCGTTGGTATACGTGTTTACCGGTAGTGTAGATGGGTTCATCGTCTTCCTCCTTAATCGTTGAAGATGGGTAATCTTTCCAGTACCCAATGTATACCCGAATATGGAGGTAGAACAAATAGTAGATCTCGCTTCCGGGAATCGTTTCCTTTAAAATCTACGAAATATTTTTCGAAATCGCACTTTTCGGGTACAATAAGATTAAGCAGGACTACATGGATCAAAATTTAAATAGAAGAGGTGGAGTATTGTGGATGCGTTGTACGGGGTGAATCGAAAAAAACTGCGAGCAAATTTGAGTATCCCCGAGCTGATCACGGAGGCGGTGCGCCGTGAGGACGGTATGTTGGTGGCGAACGGGTGTTTACTGATGGATTCGGGGCGATACACGGGGCGTTCTCCCAAGGATCGCTTTATCGTGAAGGACGAGGTTACAAAAGATACGGTGTGTTGGGACAACTGGAATGTCCCGATGAAGCCTGCCGTTTTTAAGAAACTGAAGAAAAAGGTACTGGATCATATTTCGGACCGGGACATGTATTGGGTGAAGGCGCGCGTAGGGGCGGATGAGGCGCATAGCCTTCGGATTAATGTGTTGGCGGAGAATGCCGGGCAGGCGCTTTTTGCGAGTCAGATTTTCATCAAGGATCGCAAGAGAGAGGGCGAAGAGGCGGACTTTACCGTGATCGCGGTGCCTTCCTTGAAGCTTGAGGGGGAAGATGACGGCGTCCGCTCGGAGGCTTTTATCATATTGAATTTTACAGAGCGGCTGGTGCTGGTGGGTGGTACGTATTATTCGGGCGAGATCAAGAAGTCGATGTTTTCCGTGATGAACTATTTGTTGCCGTTTAAAGGCGTCCTTCCCATGCATTGTTCCGCCAATATGGATCCGCAAGGGAATACCGTGCTGTTTTTCGGGCTCTCCGGTACCGGGAAGACGACGCTTTCTGCAGATAGCGCGAGGAAGTTAATCGGAGACGACGAGCACGGCTGGTCCGACGAAGGCGTTTTCAACTTCGAGGGCGGTTGCTATGCGAAGACGATCAATCTGCATCCGGAGAAGGAAAAGGAGATCTATGAGGCGCTGCGCTTCGGCTCTCTTTTGGAGAATGTCGTGTGCGACGAAGACGGCGTGCCCGACTACTACGACGACAGCCGTACCGAGAATACGCGGGGCACGTACCCGATCGAGTACATCCCGAATCACGAGCCGGCCGGCCGAGGCGGGCAGCCGAAGACGATCGTCTTCTTGACGGCGGATGCGTTCGGCGTATTGCCTCCCATTTCCAAGCTCAGCAAAGAAGCGGCAATGTATCATTTTATGAGCGGCTACACTTCGAAACTCGCGGGAACGGAAAGCGACATCACCGAACCGCAAACCACCTTCTCCGCGCTCTTTGGCGAGCCCTTTATGCTCCTCCCGATCGAAAAATACGCGGAGCTTTTAGGGCAGAAAATGGAGGAGCATGACACGGAAGTCTTCTTGATCAACACGGGCTGGATCGGCGGAAGATACGGGGTCGGGGACCGCATCCCGCTGTCGTTGACGCGCCGAATGGTAACGGCGGCACTTCGTGGCGAGCTGAAAGATGCGGAGTATCGCCACGATGCGATCTTCAATCTGGACGTACCGAAGACGATCGACGGCGTGCCCGATGCGCTGCTCAACCCCAAGATTCAGTGGGAAGACCCGGCGGAATACGAAAAGACGGCGAAGGAGCTCGCAAACCGATTTCGGGAGAACTTCAAGCGATTTGAAAACGCGGATCCGCAGATCATCGCGGCGGGACCGATCGACTCCGGGGCGTAAATCCTTCCTTTTGATGGGCACGGGTGCGATATTGGGTAAAATGTATGGTAACACTCCATGAACTCGAAATCGGAGACGTAGAGAGGAGAATTGTTATGGATCAAACTTTATCGTTAAAACATTTTATCACCGAGCACCACGAGACCGACTCCCCGCGGATTTCCATCTATATGCCGACGCATCGGATGTCGCCGGATAACAAGCAGGATCCGATCCTGTTTAAGAATTTGCTTGC
>CAZFWK010000186.1:0-3340 GCA_964522555.1 uncultured Peptoniphilaceae bacterium
CAAACTCAGCAAAATGATAAAAGGATGAAGCCCCGTCGAGTCGCCGAGCAGTTTCGGGCCTAAGATATTGTTCTCCACCCATTGGATCAGTACAAATATGACCGCGATACGAATCGCTGCAAACGGGCCTTGCATCAGCGCTAAAAGCACCGCGGGCAAGAAGCCCATAAAGGGGCCGATATACGGGATGATATCCGCAATCCCCGTGATGATCCCGATCACCACCGCAAATTCGATGCCGAAGATAAACAGGAAGATCATCGTGATCACCCCGACGAAAGCCGCCATCAGGATTCTTCCTCGTACAAATTGCGATAGCGCTGTATCGACATCTTTCGCGAGCTTTAGGAGCGGCTCTTTTCGATCGGCCGGTATGATTTTGTAAATGCCTGCCAGGATCTTCTCTTTATCCGATAAGAAATAGTAAGTGATGATCGGAAAAACGATAATTCCTACGATTTTCGTAAACAAGTTTCCGAGATATCCGGTTACGGACCCCGCAAAGCTGAACAATGCTTCTTGGATCCTCCCCCAGCTTTCCAGGAGCGTCCGGTTGACGGTTCTTGTGACCTCATCCAACGAGATCAAGCCGCCCAGCTGCTTATCCGCAAAGGATAGCAGATTGGTCACGCCCTGCGTCATCAAACCCGGCAGCGCTTTGATAAACTTGGTCGTCTCCTCGATCGTACGCGGTAAAACCAAAATAAACAGAAACGCGAGCACCCCTACGATCAGTACATAGAGGATCAGAATCGCGTAATTTCTCTTGATTCCCTTCTTCTCCATAAAGTCGACCGCGGGATTTAAGATATACGCCATCACAACCGCGAATACGATTGCAAAGAGCAAACTCGCGATTACGGGATTTCTCCTTACAATTAGGACAAACCCGACGATTGCAACCACGGTGAGCGCGACTTTCGCAATTTTTTCTTTATGAAAGCGAATCCGCTTCGTTGCCGGCACATGCTGATTTCCGATGTGGATTAAGTAATAAATTCCGAAGCCCAACAGCCCGATGGTAACCAAGAGGAGTGCATTCATCAGTATGGTCTGGTTCATGGTACCTCCAATCCTTCGTAAAACGAAGTAAAGATAGGCAGAATTTGCCTATCTTTTATTCTATCGGATCGAGTTGTGCTTTTCAATCCTCTTCGATTTCATCATCATGCGGATCGTGATCCGGGTCGAAATCTTCGAGGCCTTCTATGTGTACGCCTGATTTGTTCTGATAGTCTAAAAGAGCCGACTTGATCGCCTGTTCAGCGAGTACCGAGCAGTGCATTTTGACTGGCGGAAGCCCGTCTAATGCGGACGCTACGGCTTTGTTCGTCAGAGCCATGGCTTCTTCGATCGTCTTGCCTTTAATGAGCTCCGTCGCCATCGAAGAGGACGCGATCGCCGAACCGCAGCCGAACGTTCTAAACTTTACATCCTTGATGATATTGTCTTCCACTTCGATATACATCTTCATGATATCGCCGCATTTCGGGTTGCCGACTTCGCCGATGCCGCTCGCATTTTCGATCTCCCCGACATTGCGCGGATTTCTAAAGTGTTCCATTACTTTTTCTGAATACATTATTTCACCTTCTCATATAAAGGAGACATCATGCGCAGGCGCTCGACGATCTCTGCGAGCTTCTCTACGACATAATCCATCTCTGCAGTAGTGTTGTTTTCTGACAAGGACAAGCGCAACGACCCGTGCGCGATCTCGTGCTCTAAGCCGATCGCAAGCAATACATGCGACGGATCCAACGAACCCGAAGTACACGCAGAACCGGATGAGCCCGCGATGCCTTCCATATCCAGGCTCAAAAGCAACGATTCGCCTTCGATATAGCGAAAGCATACATTTACGTTGTTGGCCAGTCGCTTCGTCGGATGCCCGTTGAAGCGTATATAGGGGATATTGTCTTCGATCTTCATTTTTAGGTAATCGCGAACGGCGGCTGTCTTCGCCAAGCGCTCTTCTCTGCCCTCGTACGCCAGTTCCAACGCCTTGGCTAGCCCTACGATAAACGCGACATTTTCCGTTCCGCCGCGCCTCTTGTGCTCTTGCGCGCCGCCATGAAGCAGTGGCTCGAGTTTGTTCCCCGCTCTTACATACAATAGCCCCACACCTTTCGGCGCATGAATTTTGTGTCCGCTAAGGGAAAACGCGTCGACTCCCAGTTCTCGTACATCCATCTTTTCATTGCCGATCGCCTGCACGGCATCCGTGTGGAAGAATATGCCTTTGTCCTTTGCGATCGCCGCGAGTTCCGCGATCGGTTGGATCGTTCCGATTTCGTTGTTGGCATACATGATGGAAGCCATGATGGTATCTGGGCGAATCGCCTCTCGAAACGCATCGAGACTCACCATACCGAATTCGTCGACATCGAGGTACGTAACCGTAAAGCCTTGTGTTTCCAACCACTCGCAAGTGTGTAAAACCGCATGGTGTTCGATCTTCGAAGTGATGATATGGTTTCCCTTCGCTCGATTTGCCAGCGCATAACTTTTGAGCACCCAGTTGTTTGATTCGGTGCCGCAAGAAGTAAAGTAGATCTCCCTGGGGCTTGCGTGAAAGATATCGGCGATCTTTTTGCGGGCGTTTTCCACGGCCGCTTTCGCCTTTGAACCCAACATATAGACGCTCGAAGGGTTTCCGTATTCTTCTCTGAAATAGGGCAGCATGACATCCAATACGCGTGGATCCACTTTGGTCGTCGCCGCATTGTCCAAATAAATCAAATGACTCATTAGACTTCCTCCTCTTGTTTTGACATAGTCAGTTCAGCCAGCGTCGTGAAGTCGATTACATCCCGAATCCCGCGATTGATACGATCCCACAAAACGCGAGTCGCGCAATCGTCTCCCTTATCGCAATGCTCGGACTCCAAGCAGCTTGTCAAAGTGAGATTCCCTTCGAGACTTCGCAAGATGTCGCCGATGAGAATTTCATCCGCGGGTCTGGCTAAACGGTACCCGCCCTTTGCACCGCGAATGCTCTCGACAAAACCGTCGAGCCGGAGCTTTCGCATGAGTTGTTCCAAATAATAAAGGGATATTTCCTCTTCCTGCGCGATGGCAGATAAGGAAATCGGGCCGCTTTGGTCGTGCTCCGCAATGTACTGCATTGCGCGAAGCCCATAGCGCCCTTTCGTTGAAAGTTTCATCCTTAAGACCACCTTTTACGAACAGCATAATATATCCGAGTGTTCTTGTCAAGATTAAAAACCCTATTCATTCGAATAGGGTTAGACTATAAACGAAGTCAAATGAACAGAATACTTCTGCATAAATCGTGACTCCATCAGGGGAGTCCAACGCCTCCGTAGATTACGCTCGT
>CAZFWK010000187.1:0-3333 GCA_964522555.1 uncultured Peptoniphilaceae bacterium
CTCACGGACCGCTCGGCCAAGATATGGCCTCAAGGGGTACACCGGGCTCTCCTTCTCTCCATCAGGAAAAATAACTTTATCGACACTCGAGAATGGGGGCGAAAGCCCTCTTTTTTTGTCCCTTAATTCCTACAAGCGATTTCCGGCGATAAAAAATTAGCGCGATATGAGCATTATGTGTTGAAAATGGGTAGATATCGTATGGCACTTATGCGATAATAATTGTCAAAATAGAGATGAAGAATCGAAACTCGATATTTTTGGAAGAAGAGAGGACATAGGATGTCAAATCGAATACTGATTTCCCTGGGGGGAAATGCATTGGGTACCACTAGCCGAAGCTTGCGTGAAATGGCGGACGAGGTCGCCGTCCCGATCGCTTCACTTGTACAAGAAGGGTACAAACTCGCGCTTTGCCATGGAAACGGCCCGCAAGTGGGTGCATTGCAAAATGCTTTCGGCACGAAAAAGCATATCAATCGCTTCGAGGCGCTACATTTGGCGGACTCGGTGGCGATGACGCAAAGCTATATGGGCTATCAATTGCAAAATGCGATCGAAACGCAACTCCGAAAACGGGGCGATCAAACCTCCGTGGTCACATTGGTGACGCGCGTACTGGTCGATGAGAAGGACCCGATGTTTCAAAATCCGACGAAGCCGGTCGGGCCGTTTTATACCGAAGAAGAAGCCCGAGAACTCGAAAAGATGGGGAAAGTCATGAGAGAGGACGCGGGCCGCGGATATCGGGAAGTGGTGGCTTCGCCGAAACCCGTCGAAATCCTCGAAAGAGAGGCGATACGCGCTCTGCTTGCGGCGGGAAAATTTGTCATCGCGGGAGGCGGTGGAGGGATCCCCGTCTTGGAAAAAAACGGACGTCTCCAATCGATCGATGCGGTGATCGATAAGGATTATGTTTCGGCAGAGATCGGGATCGAAACGGATTGTGAGACCCTGATCATACTGACCGGTGTCGAATACGCGTGTGCGGGCTTTCGAACGGAGCACCCCGTGCCGCTACGGGATCTGACACCGGCACAAGTCGCCGAGTTGGCACAGCAAAAGGAGTTTGCGGAAGGGTCGATGCTGCCCAAGATCGAAGCTGCTGCGCGTTTTGTGGCTTCGAAACCGGGGCGTCGCGCGTTGATCACTTCTTTGGAGAAACTCACAGAAGGAATACAAGGGAAAACCGGCACGTGGATTCGCAATGAAGCGGACCCCCGTACGAGTTTGGAAGGATAAAAATAGAAAGGATCGTAAAGATGTATCACCCGATTTTGGAGTCGTATTTACCCATGGTGAAATTCCTGGGGCAAAGCCTCGGCAATGCCTATGAGGTGTTTTTGACGGATTTCACCGACCCCGCCCAACCGATCATTGCGATCGAGAACGGGTATTTGAGCGGCCGCAGTGTCGGTTCGCTTATGCGAGATGAAACGCTGAAGTTATTTGAAAAGCAACAAGATGAAGAACAACCCGACTTTTTAATCCGACACGATGCTGTCGGGCCGAACGGACGAAGATATATTTCCTCCTCCTATTTGATTCGAGACGAAGAACGCAAACCGCTTGGAGCGCTGATCCTGAATTTCAATATGGAGCCGATCGTGCAAATCCAGGATCTGCTGACCAGTTTGGCACCGGAAAGCCAACGCCTGCAAGCGGTCGACGTCGGGTCGATCATCTTTGCGGGAGAAGTGCACCCGGATCGCGTGGTGTCGTTGCAGTCGCTCTATACCCACGTCATGAACCAGGTGGACCAAACGGAGTCGGATAAAACCAAGCTGAGGCAAGCCATCATCAATTCGCTGTACAAAGAAGGCGCATTTGACTTAAAGGGCGCGGTGCCGTTTTATGCGACCCAACTGAAGATCAGCGAGCCCAGTGTCTACCGCTATTTGCAGCGCGCAAAAGAAAAACTCGGAAAAAATATCCGCAGAATATAAAAGAGCCGAAGGAGAGTGCCATGAGAATCGAGATGAAAACGCCGCTGGTCGAGATCGACGGCGACGAGATGACCCGGATCATCTGGGCGAAGATAAAAGAAGGGCTACTGTTGCCGTATATCGACTTGAAGACCGAATACTACGACTTGGGTCTGGAAGTACGCGAGAAGACGAAAGACCAAATTACGGTCGATGCGTCGAATGCGATCAAAAAATACGGTGTCGGGGTCAAGTGCGCGACCATCACCCCGAATGCCGCGCGCATGGATGAATACGAGCTCACGCAGATGTGGAAGAGCCCCAACGGTACGATCCGGTCGATTTTGGACGGCACCGCATTTCGCGCGCCGATCACGGCAAAAGGGATCGAGCCGCTCGTCTCCAACTGGAAAGAGCCCATCACGGTCGCGCGTCATGCGTACGGCGATGTGTATCGAAATGTCGAAATCGCGGTGGATTCCCCTGCGAAAGGCTATCTTTCGGTAGAGTATGAAGACGGACGAAGCGAGAAATTGGAGATCGCCGACTTTAAAGGCCCCGGCATCTTACAAGGCATTCACAATCTGGAAAAGTCGATCGTGAGCTTTGCGCACTCCTGCTTCTCGTTTGCGCTTTCTTCCAAACAGGACCTATGGTTCTCGACAAAAGATACGATCTCGAAGATCTATGACCATCGCTTCAAGGACATCTTCCAAGAAGTATACGAATCCGACTACAAAGGACGCTTCCAAGCTGCCGGCCTCACGTATTTTTATACACTCATCGATGATGCAATCGCGCGTGTCATGCGCTCTGAAGGCGGATTCATCTGGGCTTGCAAGAACTACGACGGCGACGTGATGAGCGATATGGTAGCGACCGCGTTTGGATCGCTCGCGATGATGACCTCGGTACTCGTGTCGCCCGAAGGATTCTTCGAATACGAAGCCGCTCACGGCACGGTGCAAAGGCACTATTATCAGCATCTGGAAGGAAAAGAAACGTCCACAAATCCGGTTGCGACGATCTACGCCTGGACGGGCGCGCTCAAGAAAAGAGGAGAACTCGACCAAATCCAAGAATTGACCGCATTCGCCGAAGCGCTGGAAGCCGCCACGATTCAAACGATCGAAGAAGGAATTATGACAAAAGACCTCGCTTCGATCAGCACGCTGGAAAAGGTCGAGAGCGTCAACACGGACCGATTCCTAGCGGAAGTCAAGGCGAGATTGGAAAAGAAAATCGCATAGCAATGTAGGGTGCCAGCTTGTCTGGCACCGACATAGCCGGTCCATTTGCTTCGATCGGGAACGGTCTCTGAATGGCATGTTTCCGGCATCTTGGCGGTGCTACACGAGGTAGCACCCTACGATCTTTCGAATGTAGGGTGCCAGCTTGTCTGGCACCG
>CAZFWK010000188.1:0-3327 GCA_964522555.1 uncultured Peptoniphilaceae bacterium
GAGAGGACGAAGTCGAGGTGGAGCGCGTTGGACTCCCCTGATGGAGTCGCGGTTTATGCAAATACATTCAGTTCATTTGCCTTTGTCTAAAGTCTGAAACCGGGTATCGCACCCGGTTTATTCGTAAGCGGTTATCAGTGCTGCACCCAAATTAATTACTTTGTGCAGCGAGTAGTCTTCCGTTATGTCGATCATTTTTGTTTTTATAGTGGCGAGCCTCTCGGGGTCCTCCATCAACGACTTTACCGAATGGTTGATGTCCGCTGGCTCCGGTACGTACTCTACAATGCCTTCTTTGAGTAGAAAATCCAGATTCTCTTCTTCTTGCCCCGGGATATAGTAAGGAATGATCATCGGGAGACCCTTCTTCAGGCATTCCGAAGTGGTCAGACCTCCGGGTTTGGTGATCATGAGATCGGATTTATCCATGATTTCTGAAACATTGTTTACGAATCCGTAGATCTTTAGTCTACCCTGAACGATCGCGTAACTGTATTTTTGGACCAATTTGTCGCGTAGTTTTTGATTATTCCCACACAGTACGCTGATATGATAGCGTTCCTCCAGTTGAATGAGTTCAGCAAGGATCGCTTCGATCCCACTCATACCCATGCTTCCGCCGGCAAGTAAAAGGTTGAGAGACGATGGGTGATTTTTTTTGGGTGTGTCTGTAAAAAATTCTTCTTTAATCGGAATTCCGTACGCGAAGATTTTTTCCGTAGGAACTCCCATAGTAAACAAGCTCCGTTTTGTGTAATAAGATCCGACGATATACGCGTCCACGCTTTCGTCGATGTATAGACTGTTTGGGAAAAAATCCGTTATAATAGAGATTAGCGGTATGGCGATTTTACCTTTTTTCTTCAGCTTTGTGATGATGGGGATCGGAAAACAGTGTGTCGCTATGATGAGATCGGGTTGATAGTCTAGGACTGCCTCGTAATTTCTCTTGCTTGAGATCGTGGTCAAAGTCGAGGCGACCATTTCTTTCGCGGGTTTGTGGTTGCAACCGAAATACAGTTTGCCGTACAGCGTTGGTAATTTATCTGCCAGCAAAGAATAGGATTTCGAAACGACCGAGTCAACTTGCGGGTAAGCAATTTCCAGAGAATTTAAGACTTTCGTGTCGTAACCGGCTTTTTGGAAACCAATACTCACATTTCTGGCGACCTCGTTGTGACCTCCCCCGGTAGATATTGTTAGGATCAGCACTTTCTTCATAAGGCACCTCCAACTTCATTATACTCGAACACCCGGGCGAATGCTACAATAAGAAGAGCACCAAAAGTTTACATGCATAGGAGTAATACATGACAAGCAAAAGCAAAGCAGCCGATGTGGCACTGCTCATCGTTGCGATGATTTGGGGATTCGGCTTCGTAGTGACAAAAGACGCGCTGGATAATTTTGGTCCTTTCGGACTATTGAGTTTACGATTTTTGTTCTCAGCAGGCGTTCTGATCCTTGTGTTTCGACAGAGAATTGTAAGACAATCGCGCACGGATTTTCGCGCTGGCGCGATCATCGGGCTATTTTTATTCGCTGCTTTTGCCACCCAGACCGTAGGCCTGATATACACAACGGCATCGAAGCAGGCGTTTATCACGGGATCGAATGTCGTGATGGTGCCGTTTTTAGGCGCACTATTTTTCAAGAGACGATTGCACGGGAAGGACATCTTGACAGCGCTCCTCTGTTTGGTAGGGATCGGCCTGCTCAGCTTCGACCTATCAGAAGGAATCAATTTGGGTGACTTTCTGACTTTCCTTTGCGCGATATGTTATGCGATGCACATCGTAAGTGTGGGTTACTTCGCGAAGGAAGTCGATCCGGTCGTTCTGTCGGCAGACCAATTTTTGATCGCGGGCATACTATCTACAGCGGCGTTTTTCTTAGCAGAAGGTCAATTGCCTGCACTCTCCGGGGTGTACTATGGGGTGTTGTATTTAGCTGTGTTTAGCACCCTCTTCTGCTTTTTGGTCCAAAACCTGGCGCAAAAGCACACGGCCTCCAACCACGCTGCACTCATCCTCAGCACGGAAGCGGTGTTCGGCGGATTGGCAGGAATTCTGTTTTTACGAGAACCTTTCACACTGCGCTTTTTAGTAGGGGGTGGGCTGGTACTCGTTTCAATCTTGTGGGCTGTGTTCGAGAAGAAAGAAAAGCCGCTACCCGAGCGAGCAGCGGTAAAGAGCTAGTCTTTTTTCTTTCGATATTCTATCATGACCTCTTTGAAAATCTGACCGGTAGTGGGCGGGGTATAGGTGATCGCATTGGCTCCGGCTAAAATGGTTTCTCGAATCTGGTCGGCATCGTCTCCACCTGTTGCAATAAGAGGAAACTCCGGTCCTACGATCTCCCGAATAAAGCGCACGAGTTCGGGCGTCTTGGCTCCTCCTGTCACATTGAAGATGGACGTACCTGCCTTAATCTTCCCCTCAAAATCGTCGTGGAACGCACCGACTGAAGCGATAATCGGGATGTCGATCACCTCTGCGATGGCCTTTATGTTCTCGTTCGGCATCGGGGCATTTACGACGACACCGTATGCACCCAAGAGTTCCGACTGTAGAGCTAAGTTAACCGAACGCATGCCGGTCGTCTGTCCACCGCCGACTCCGACGAACACGGGAACGCTCGCCACTTGCAAAATCGCATTGGTAATCGAAAGTTGCGGGGTGAACGGGTATACAGCTATTACGGAATTCGCATTGCAATTACTGATGATGGATACATCGGTCGAAAAAAGTAAAGACTTGATCCTCGTTCCGAGGATATTGATTCCGGAGCACTCATAGATCGCTTCGGGCACTTTTACCATTCTGCCGCGCAGTTTGGAGTGGATTTCCGGAATGAATTTTTCACGCCTCATAAAATTCACCTCTCATTCTTGTAACTATCATAACGAATTGAAGAAGAAAAGGAAAGCAATCATGCCCCCTACAAAGTATGCTAGTCCCTACACACCGCCGGGAACGCCCCTGCATCGCAGTGAGAAAAAGCTTGACACGATGAGACTCCACCACTACTTCTACGATGCAACGGAATTTGAAGAAGTAGAAATGAGGGATGCATCTGCCTTTCAAAAAAGGGATCACAAAGTAAATTTTCTCGTGGTGCGAGGTCTCCATCATGAGGGTCTCATCGAAGAGATCGGAAGATCGATCGGGTTACATGCTCTTAGCACCGAAGACATTCTCGATACGGAGACGAGAAATAAACTGGAAGAATACCCCGACTATCTATTGTTCGTCATGCGGATCCCGTACGTCGATGATAAAGAAAATGTCGTCTCGGAACAGGTTTCTTTTGTGCTGAAAGATGATC
>CAZFWK010000189.1:0-3245 GCA_964522555.1 uncultured Peptoniphilaceae bacterium
GTCGTCTTACCGTCGTATCACGAAGGGCTATCGAATGTTTTGCTGGAAGGAGCAGCGAGCGGGCGCCCAATTCTTGCATCGACCGTTTCGGGATGCAAGGAAACCTTTGATGAAGGCGAAACCGGTTTCGGTTTTGTCGCGAAAGATGCCGAGAAGCTCGTATTTGCGATGCAAAAGTTCCTATTCTTGAATTATGAAAAGAAAAAAGAGATGGGATTGAACGGACGAAAAAAAATCGTGCGATGCTTCGACAGAAAACAGGTCGTAAAAGCCTATATGGCGGAAATTGAGGGAGTCCCTTCTTTAGAGCCGGTTCCCGACGAGCTGTACAATCTGGCGAAGCCCAAGCGCTAATAGAACTTTGACGATGGTGTTACCATGAAATACGAAAAAATTTATCTGCATTCACCGATCTTCTTTCAAAATCTAATGGCGACCGCGTACGGGTTTAAGGAAAAAGTTAGCCGTTATGGTGGGAAATATCGCGAATATTTGAAAGAATTAGATGAAATCCATCATCTTTCCAAACCACAATTGGAAAAATTGCAGTTCGATGAGTTGATGCGCTTACTCCAGTTCGCAAAGCAAAAGAGCCGATTTTATGCGAAGCTCTACCAAGGGATCGACCTAGAAACTTTTACCGGAGTTGAGGATCTGAAGAAGTTGCCGATCCTCACGAAAGAGATGATCCGCACCCATATTTCGGACATCGTAACGATTCCCAAAGAGGATTCGGTGATTCGAAGTACCGGGGGGACGACCGGCAAGTCGTTGGAGGTATACTTTACAAAAGAGGATATACAAAAGCGAATGGCCATTTTGGATTATTTTAAGAGCCGGCACGGATTTTACAATCTCTCCATGAAAAGAGCGACCTTTAGCGGGAAGCACTTAATTCCGCAGGAGCAGAAGGAGAAGAATTTTTGGCGGTATAACTACGCAATGAAACAAATGCTATATTCCGTGTTTCACCTTACTGAAGAAAATATCCCGTACTATATCAAGAGCCTGAATGCGTTTCGTCCGGCTGTATTGGATGGGTATATCAGCTCGATTTATGATCTGGCGAACTATATGGAACGCAATAAAGTGCGACTCGATTTTGAGCTGATGGCGATATTCCCCACTGCGGAACCTGTAAACGAAGAGCAACGAAGTGCAATCGAAAGAGTATTTCATTGTAAAGTGTATGATCAATACGCCTCTTCCGAAGGCGCCCCTTTCATATACGAATGTGAAGACGGAAAACTGCATTATGATATTTCAACCGGAATAATCGAAAACAAGGAAGATTCAAACGAGATTCTCGTGACGAGTTTTACTACGTACGGGACACCGCTCATTCGATATGCAATCGGCGATAGCGTGGAGTTTGATAAAAGCGGAAGCACTTGCACTTGTTCGAACCCCATGCCAATCGTCAATAAGATCGAGGGAAGAACCGGCGATTATTTGTTTTCTCACAATGGATCGAAAGTAAATGAGGTCGCCGTCAGCTTTAATGCGAACCCACAAGGGGTAATCCGCTACCAATTGATCCAGGAAGCGGCGCATTCGATTCACGTGAAGCTCGTGGTCGACGATACGTTTCGTTATCAGGATGTGAAAGTGCTCGAAGAGGAGGTGAAGTATAAATTAGGAGAAGAAATGTTCGTGTATGTCGAAGTGGTTGACGAGATCCCACGAGAGAAAAGCGGCAAGTATCGATTGATTGTAAATAATGTGATGAAATGATTGTGACCCACAAATCAGGGTAAAGCGACGTGAAAAAAGGGTATGAGTGTATCGAAAAACAGCTTCGCTTTTTTGAGGCAGGGGGTGAGCGGCTATGCTTTTTTCGACTTTGGGGATGGTCATCGTAGTCTTTGCGTGTGCGGTAGTACACGGCCTTACGCTGCGGATTCCCGGATTCGTGGAAGTTGTGGTTCTCGCTTACTCTTACTTTGTGATGATCCACTTGATCCACAAATACCGACAGATGGGTTTGATCCTTTCCTTAGGGATCCTTTTGAGGCTATTGGTCCTGTTTGTGGACGTTCACTATAAAGGCGGGTTTACGGTACCGATCAGTAGCGGAGGCGACTCCCAAAACTACTTCAACGCAGCGGTAATGGTAAGCCGGGATCTAGCCTATCTGGGAGCTGAAGTATATGGCGGGCTGTATTCGAAATTGACGGGATTGTTATTTTATTTCGTGGGACCCAGCCGAATGATCGCGCAATTATTCAATCTCTTTTTTTGGCTCTTGGGTTCACTTGTCATCCTCACGGAACTGAATCGACGAAACATAGGCAAAGCGTCATGGGTGATGATGGTAAACGCTCTTTTTCCGATGAGCATTATCCTGACTTCTATTCTGCTGCGGGAATCGATCATCTCACTTTTGAATCTGATGGCGATCTATGTGTTTGTGCTTTGGTTGGAGAAAGAAAAATATCTCCAAATTGCTGTAAGCATCCTGTTGGTAGTAGTTTCAGCTGCTTTTCACAGCGGCAGTATTTTTTTGCTCGTGGTCATGATCCCTTGTTTTGCGTTCTATAGTCCGCGGAAAAGATCTTTTTCAATCTCATTCAAACAAGTGGTTACTTCTTTTGTCGTCATGATAGTGGGAGGACTGTTGATCATTTCTGTGGGACAAGTGATCTTTGGCAAGTTCTCGCTTTTTACCGGCACCGATGAAGTCATCAGCTATGCTGCTCGTTCGAGAGGGCAGTCGGCATATTTAACCGGAATTTCGCCCTCGAATCCAATCGCGTTAGCGGCCTTTATCGTGCTAAAAGGCTTTTATCTGTTGGCGTCTCCGCTGCCTTGGGACTGGCGAGCGGTGTTTGATATTATCGCCTTTATGATGGATGGTGCGCTCTATTTGGCTGCATTTGCCTTTCTATGGAAAGGCTTCATAAAGAGATGGAAAGCGGGCGAGCGGGTGATTCCGATCGGGGCGGTCATGCTTACTGTTTTTTTGCTCTTATTCGGCATGGGAGTATCCAATGCGGGAACGGCGCTCAGACACCGATATAAAATCTATTTCATCTTTGTCCTCCTTGTAGGCGTGTGGGGATTGGCGCAAGAAAAATGGAACAAGAAACGTGAGATTAAAGACAATTAGTGCCCAACACAGTACCACAATTGAAAAAAAGCTGATATAATTCAAATCAAGATCCAAAACCTTTTCATCTCTACTAAATACGAAATGACCGACACGAGGATCAAGGCGACGGATGATTTCAGAAAATCCTTCGGGA
>CAZFWK010000190.1:0-3236 GCA_964522555.1 uncultured Peptoniphilaceae bacterium
GTGAAAAGATCGGGTTTTGACGTCGGATACGTGTGGATACGCGATCCGTGGTTGGTGATTTTGATTCTGATATTACCCGAGTGGTCGGTTCGAAACACATCGGCTTGTGCGTGTTCCAATCGCTTCATCACATCGGGATGGGGATGACCGTACGAATTTGCAAACCCCGCACTGATGATTGCGGTTCTGGGGCCAACCGCATCCAAGAATTCTTGAGAAGTCGAGGTGGCGCTTCCGTGGTGCCCGACTTTGAGGATGTCCGCCTGAAGATCGCGGTCTAAGATTCTTTTTTCCGACCCTTCTTCCAAGTCGCCCGGAAACAGGATGGCCACAGCACCCGTTCTATAGCGAAGCACAAAGGAGTCGTTCGCCGCTTTGTCCTCCGCCGCATACAAAACCTCGATCGCGCTCGCGTCTGTCAAGCGGATGCGGTCCCCTGTGGAGAGCCAATAGAGCGGGGTGTTTGCCGCTTTGCAGATTGCTTCAAGCCCTTGTGCACCATCAGTGGATTGAAGCCCTCTCGGTGCGAATACGGCCTGAGTGGGCGTATTTTTGAGCACCGCTTCCAGATTCTCGATATGGTCGTTATCGAAGTGGCTTACGAAGATCCCCGTAAGCCCATGTACCGCTTCTCTCGCTAAGGAAGGCCGCACGACACCCGTGTAAGTATCGGGCGACTCAGGGCGTACTTCGCCTCCGGTGTCGATCAGCACATGACGCCCCCGTTCTTTGATCAGCGCGGCATCTCCTTGCCCGACGTCCAAAATCAAAACTTCGGGAGGTTGAAAGGACGAGAGCACGCCGTTAGCGGCAAGAGACAAGACCGCGGTCGCCATCAGCCCGCGAAGGAGCGTACGCGGCATCTTGTGCAGAAGCTGCGGACGTAAGCTCAAGTACAGCAGCAGGTAGATCCATAGCACATCCATAATCCCTACAGAATACGACTGAAATATCGGCAACGAGAGCTGCTCGATCGCCTCTGTAAGAAGTAAAAAGGCATCGACCATCGCACGCGGGATAAACGCAAGCGCAGATGCGACCGGGGGCATCACAAAGTACAATAAAAGCACCGGGATCGCCGCCGTCACCATCATCGAAAACACGGGGATCAAGATTAAATTCGCTAACAGCGCTGCCAAGGGTGCGGTGTGAAAATGGTAAAGGAGCACCGGCAAGATCCCCAATTGGATCGCGATGCCTGCTTGGCACACCTTCGCAAGTTCGCCTCTCGCCGGATATTGCTTCATCAGAACCGGACGGACCCAAAGCACCGCCCACACGCCGATCGCGGAGAGGTGAAAGCCAGCATCTGTAATGCTCCCGGGAAAAAGCATGAGTACGAGCGTCACGGCGAAAAAAAGCGCGGTCAGTGGATCGTATGGAGCGCGCAGATTTCTGGCTAGGGTCAGCACGAAGGCCATGATCAACGCGCGCACAACCGAGATCGGGAACCCGATCACCCACGCGTAGGCGAACAAGAGCAGGAGTGCGATCAGACGCGCCGTGGGCCTTTTCAGCCCGATCGTGAAAACCGCGATCGACAGGCCGAACAAGATCCCCGCGTGAAGGCCCGACACCGCGAGCATATGCGTGACCCCGATATTTCGAAAGGTCGCTTCTCGTTCGTCCGAGATTTGCGAGCGCGCCGTTAGGATAGTGGTCATCAATTGCATTTGCTCTTCTGTAAAAAGAGTATGTAACGCATCGTCCGTCTTTTCGAAAAAATCACGCCTTGCGGCGAGGGAGAAGTTGTCCGCGTAACCGATCGTCGAGATCTTCCCTTTGATGCGCACGAGTCCGTCGATCCCATTTCTTTTCAGATAATCGCGATACGAAAACAGTTCATCATTTTGCGTGCGGTCGGGTCGAAGCACTTCCGCTTGCGCGCGTACGATCTCACCGATCGCAAAGTCTTTTGTATCGTGTGTCGTCTGCAGTAGCACGCGCTCCCCTTGGAGCGGACCCTCCACAACGGACGCGAGGTATCGTTTGCTGTAGGCGGTGTCGCTACGGTACGCCGTGACCACGAAGGTTGCAGGCACATTTTCACCGATCTGCGCATCGGCAAGAGTCGGTATTTGCAATTCCCTCGCGTGAAGCACGGTAACTACGAGAATCACGCAAGCGAATAGGCCCCGCTTCTTGTTTTCTCCTGTGAGGAGCAGCGTGGCCAATAGTAGCGGGATCAGATACCATATGGGCATCGAGGTTGCCCAGCCGAATAATGCGCCAAATGCCGCGGCACCCATCGTGAGAATGATCGGTCGTTTCATGATTTCCTCCGAAATCATTATAGCATAGTTGGTGAACGGCTCGATCCGTGTTAAAATTACGTTAGGAGGAAACTATGCAAAAATCCTATATCTATTGGCCTTATTTAAAGGAATTGGACACCACGATCACGCGCGTTTTCAAAGAGGAAGATGCGTTTTTTGTAGAGCTCGAAAAAACCCTTTTCTATCCGCATCTTGCGGGCGGCCAACCGGAAGATCGCGGCACGATCGACGGGATCCGCGTGCTGCACGTGCGTGAAAACGCCGGTGTGATCGAGCATCAGGTGGAAGAAGAAATGCAAGAAGGCCCCGCCACCCTTCAACTGGATTGGGAGAGGCGCTTCGACCATATGCAACAACACACCGCACAACATATCCTAAGTGGGATCTTCGAGCAGCTGTTCGGCATCCATACGGTCGGCTTTATGATTGGGGAGAGCATCTCCACGATCGACATCGACGCGCTCGGGCGTCACAATGCCAAAGAGATCATCGAGTCGGTCGAAGGACTCGCCAATCGGCTGACGCGCGCTGCCCTTCCCGTGCATCGCAGCTTCGAAAAGTCCGCTTCCAAGAGCGCGCCGAAAAGTGCATCCGCCCCCACGAGGCTCATCCACATCCCCACGATCGAGACGACCAAGTGTGGCGGCACCCATGTGGCGAATACTTCGGAATGCGCACCCATACGCATCACGCGTATCCAAAAGGACCGCGGGCACATTCGGCTTACGTATCTCGCAGGGGGCCGCTGCTTCAAAGAGTACGATGCGCTTCGCACACAGGCGCAGCGTCTGGCGGAACGATTCAACACATCTACGGCAGAAGTATTCGCACGAATCGATTCACAGCTTGACCGAATCGATCATCTCTCGGCACAAAATAAAAATCTGCTGAAGGTCGCTACCGATGCGATCCGGCCGACATTAGCCACAAGCAATCAATCACACCGCGGGTATCAGGCGC
>CAZFWK010000191.1:0-3230 GCA_964522555.1 uncultured Peptoniphilaceae bacterium
AAATAGCGGCCGACTAGCCGACTATATATGAAGATGAATCGGCAGGACCTCGCGATCGGCTGCTTTTACGCAGTTTCAGATTATGAATCGATCCTTAAGACCAATCTGGAATTACTGGAATTTTCCGATTTTCAGGGAGTAGGATTTTACGAGATCGCGGGAGAAATTTTGGAAAATTGTCCGCCGTCGATCAAGAAAAAGTACCCGTTGTCCTTGTTGAAGTTAGCTTACTATTCGTACAATTCGATGTTGATGGACCAGTATGACCTCTTGATGAAGGAAGCGCACGAAGTGATCTGGGAAGAAGATGAGATGCATAATCGAGGTGAATGGCATTTGATGGCGGCTTTCTACCATTTTCCCGACCTCGACCTGATCGAGAAGGACTACGAAGAAACAGCGCGATTTTTGGACGGGCCTTCGCGCATTTTCACCAAGAAATTTCCGTATCTCTTCGGATGTGCATCCCTTTGGGGGATGTTTTACAATAAAATCGGACAAGGAGAAGAGATCGGAGAAAAACTTACCCAAGTGCTCGATCAATACAATCGGCTTACAAACGGACACGCAGCCGGTGCCGATGTCCTCTTTAAGGGGGAGCATGCGAGTATGCAGTGTCGCTATTCGGAAGCCCGCATGTACGCGTATGAAGCGATGTATTTGGCGGAACAGCATCAGAATGTAACGGTTGCCTACGGTTCCGCGCTTTTGCTAGGAAGAGTGGGGTTTGCGACGATCGGACTAGCCGGGTTGGATGAAGCGATCTCCTATTTAGAAACCCGCGCCTCTACCTTTCCCTTTATGCAGCAGAGCGAGACAAATCATACGATGCTTGCAATCGTACGATGTCTGCTGTTTACCATGCTCAATCAGGAATCGGAAGCATTGGAGAAGACGAATTTCCTTTTGAATAAGCAAAGTCGCCCATCTTTTGCTACTTGGTTTGTCTCCTATAGAAAAGGGAAACTCCTAATGGCGGCGCTTGAATTCGAGCATGCGTTGGGATACTTGAAGTCGCTCTATCAGCAAGAATCGCCCATCCACAGCCCCGGTGTCTCCATGATTTTGCTTATCGGGATGAGTTTTTGCTACATGGCGCTTTCAAAATTCGAATTTGCGACAGAGGCCATGGAACAAGCCATCGCGATCGCCAAACCGGACAAATTAGTCATCACTTTTGTTCAGTTCCGCGCATATTTAAAGCCGTTATTGATGCAGCCACAGCTGCTGGAGGAGCATGGAGAGTTCATTGAATCGATCTTTTCTCAGGAAGTTACCTTTGCAACCGACCCTGAAGAAGTGTATGTAGCGATTCAAAAGAGTTCACTACCCGCAAATCTTACGAATCGAGAGTCGGAGGTAGCAGAACTGGTAGCGCAAGGCTTACAGAATAAAGAGATTGCAAGCCGACTCTATATTTCGCAGTCGACGGTAAAAAATCACTTGCAGTCCATCTACACGAAACTCGATATAGACCGAAGGAGCCAGTTGACCAATTTACTACGCTAAAAGATAGTACCTAAAATCCCCCAAAATAGTACAAACGGACTATTCAAATCGCTTCGAGACCACCCTACACTAGTAGTGAGGGGTGGTTTTTTGTTGGATGAAATTTCACTCATATGAGAAATAAGCATCTCTCAAAAAGAAGAGAGAAAGTGTGGTGCAGGTCATGTATCAAAATCAGATCAAAAGGATTCTGGATACTACCGTCGCAATACTCTTACTGGTGGTAGCCATACCGATCTTTTTATTGGTGGCAATTCTTCTAAAAAGCACGGAAAGAGGCGAGCCTGTGATCTTCAAGCAAATTCGCGCAGGCAAGAATAGACAGCCTTTCGTTTTGTATAAATTCAGGACGATGTCCAAAGAGGCACCCGATCACATGCCGACCTGGGCGCTGGAAAATGCTGAGGTTTATATTACGAAAATAGGAAAGATCCTTCGAAAGACGAGCTTAGATGAGCTGCCACAACTATACAATATCTTAAGAGGGGAAATGAGCTTCGTGGGACCGAGGCCGGTCATCTTTAATGAGACGATGCTGATCCATCTGCGAAGCGAGGGGGGAGCCTATGACGTACTCCCGGGGATCACGGGGCTTGCCCAAATCAACGGGCGAGACGATATAGAAGTCGGACAGAAAGCCAGACTGGACCATATGTATTCGGAGTCTGTAAGCTTTAAGACGGATGCGCTAATCGCACTGATGACCATACCGGCCGTGTTTATGCACGACGGCGTTGTCGAAGGAAAGCTCTTGCGAGCGTCCGCTCAAAAAAACGATCTAGCGGCCTATATGACGCCTGATGAGCTCCAATTTACGATGATAGAAGAACCGCGCTCACTCGTGAAGCGATAAGCGAAAAGAGGGCATTCCATGAAAAATAAAAAAGTATTGATCCTGGCGAATTCGGGCATCGTATCGTATCGATTCAGAAAAGAGTTGTTCGAAGATTTGCTCAAAAGAGACTACGAGGTTGCGGTTTCGCAACCTCCGGACCGTTTCGTCCCACTACTCGAAGAAATGGGATGCTCTGTTTTTGAAACCGAGATCGACTCGCGCGGTACAAACCCGTTGAAGGATCTTTCGCTATTGTTCCAATACACAAAGATGATGAAGAAATCCCAACCCGATATCGTGTTGACTTACACGATAAAACCCAATGTGTACGGAGGGTTGGCAGCCAGAATGCTTAGAATTCCGTATATCTCGAATGTGACGGGCTTAGGAACAGCCGTCGCAAACGGAGGGTGGTTGAGTCGGATCACTTTGTTTTTGTACAAAATGGGACTGGAAGAAGCCAAGCGCGTTTTTTTTCAGAACCGAGAAAATCTAGACTTTTTCCGATCGAATGAGGTCGTGACTAAAAATGCAACCCTCGTACCGGGTTCGGGCGTCAATGTAGACGAGTATTCGTATTTGGAGTATCCGAAGGAGAGCGAACCGACTCGCTTTTTGTTTATTGGGCGCATCATGAAGGACAAGGGGATCGAAGAATTTCTGTACGCTGCCAAGAGGATCACACAAGAGTATCCGCGCGTCGAATTCGACGTGATCGGTGCGTATGTGGGCGAGTATCGGGAACGATTGTCGGATTTAGTTCTACAAAAGGTGATCCGATACCATGGAGAGGTGGAAGATGTTCGTCCGCATCTTAAACGCGCACATGCCGTCGTCTTACCGTCGTATCACGAAGGGCTATCGAATGTTTTGCTGGAAGGAGCAG
>CAZFWK010000192.1:0-1927 GCA_964522555.1 uncultured Peptoniphilaceae bacterium
GAATTCTCGTCGATCCACCGACCAAGAGTACCTTCTCGATGTCGGACGCTTTGAGCCCTGCATCCTTCAGCGCGTCTTGAACGGGGCTGATGGAAGCTTGTACGAGGTCTGCGGTGAGTTCTTCAAACTTCGCACGCGAGAGGTCGATATTCAAATGCGCCGGTACGCCGTTGATTGCCGTGATGAAAGGGAGATTGATATTGGTGGTCATCGTGGTGGAAAGTTCTTTTTTCCCTTTTTCCGCCGCGTCTTTCAATCTTTGCATGGAGGTCGGGTCTTGGCGAAGGTCGAGTCCGTTCTCTTTCTTGAATTCCGTTGCGAGATAGTCGATGACGCGGTTATCGAAGTCGTCTCCTCCGAGGCGGTTGTTTCCACGGGTCGCCAATACTTCAAATACGCCGTCTCCCACTTCGAGAATCGATACGTCGAACGTACCGCCGCCCAAGTCGAACACCATGACCTTATGCTGTGCTTGCTCTTTGTCCATCCCGTATGCGAGAGCGGCTGCAGTCGGCTCATTGATGATTCGCTTTACTTCGAGCCCTGCAATTCTTCCTGCGTCTTTCGTAGCTTGTCTTTGGCTGTCGGTAAAGTAGGCCGGTACGGTGATGACCGCTTCCGTTACGGTTTCGCCCAAGTACGCTTCTACATCCGTCTTGATCTTTTGCAGGATCATCGCGGAGATTTCTTCCGGCGAATAGTCTTTCCCGTCGATTTTCGTCTTGTGGTCCGAACCCATTTCTCTTTTGATCGAGGTGATGGTGCGCTCGGGGTTCGTGATCGCTTGTCTTTTTGCGGTTTCTCCGACGAGTCTTTCGCCGGATTTCGTGAAGGCAACGACGGAGGGTGTGGTGCGGTTTCCTTCCGCGTTGGGGATGATGGTCGCTTGACCGCCTTCCATAACGGCTGCTGCCGAGTTTGTGGTTCCTAAGTCAATTCCGATTATTTTTCCCATAATTAATCTCCTTATTCTTTATTGTTTTTACTTACTTTGACCATCGCGGGTCGAATGAGTTTATCTCCAAGGGTATATCCCTTTTGGAAAGTTTCGATTACGGTGTCGTCCGCCACACCGTCCGTCTCTTCCAAGAAGAGCGCGTGGTGGAGATTCGGGTCGAAGCATTCGCCGTCACATTCGAGGGCGGTTACCCCTTCCTTTTTGAGGATCTCCATCAGGTTTTGGTATATCATATGGAAGCCTTCCACGCTCGGGTCTTTCGTATCCAGATCCCCAAAAGCGCGTTCAAAGTTGTCGATCACGGGAAGGAGTTTCATAATCAAGCCTTCATTTGCCAAGCGGATCATGTCTTTTCGCTCCCTTTCCGTGCGGGACTTGTAGTTCGCAAAGTCCGCTTGGAGCCTTGCGATCGTCATCTTGAGACTTTCGTGCTGATCCGCGTCCGACACCGCTTCTTCACTCGTAGTGCCTTCTACCGGATCCGTTTGTTCTTCCAAAATTTCTTCCGTTTTGTCTTTTTCATTTTCCATGTTTGCTTGTTTCACCGATCCTCTCTAGGTTTCCAACGAAAACAGCGATTGTAAGTTCTCCGTTATCAAGTACACGGCTCGTAGTGCTTTCGTGTAGTCCATACGGGTGGGTCCAATGAGCGCGATCTTCCCCGTTTGTCCCGATTGCATATTGTAGCTTGCTGTGAGTACGGAGGAAAACTTCAACCGTTCTTCCTCGTTTTCTTCCCCGATGCGAATCTCCAACTCTCCTACCGGTTCCGCGAATAATTGCGAGATCGCAATCGCATCTTCAAAGAAGAGCAAAAAATCTCTCGCTTTACCCGCATCTTGAAACTCGGGGAATTTGTAGATATTGCTTAAGCCGCTCAGTACGATCAGCGCGTTCGAAAGTTCCAGCTGGCTACCGATCAAACGGTACAGCTCTTTTCTCCAAGTAGAATCCTCTCCTAATAGGAAG
>CAZFWK010000192.1:1937-2224 GCA_964522555.1 uncultured Peptoniphilaceae bacterium
GTTCCTCTCGAATCTTTTCTTTCGATTCGCCCGCTGCGAGGATCGCATTGATCTTCTTTTCCAAGTCGGAAAATTCCGCCTCTTCGGTCTCCTCTTCGACATGAAGCAAGTGATTTGTCGACTTCTGATGCGTATAGGCTAAGATCACTAAGAGCAATCCCGCCTCCACCAAGTGGAGGGTCACATGATCCAGCTTCTCATCGGCTTGTTCGGAATAACTGCCTACAGCGGTATACTCCGTCCATTGTACGAGCAAGTTGGTTGCCATCTCCAAAAGCGATTTGATG
>CAZFWK010000192.1:2234-3225 GCA_964522555.1 uncultured Peptoniphilaceae bacterium
AGAATCCGATGAAATTGCATCGTATTCAGGAGATTTTGAGCCAAAAAGTGATCGACATAATATCGATACGCTTTATCGGAAGGAATCCTGCCGGAAGAGGTGTGCGGCTTTCCTAAATATCCGAGGTCTTCCAGGTCGCTCATTTCGTTGCGGATCGTCGCGGCACTGATGCCGAAATCATATTTCTTCGAGATCGTTCTGGAGCCGATCGGCTCACCCGAGGAGATATAACTATCGATGATCGCATACAACACCTGCAATTTTCTCTCATCCAGCATGAATTCACCTCTTTTCTTCTAATTATTAGCACTCGATCTCGTTGAGTGCTAATATCATTATACGAAAAACCCGTGTACATGTCAAGGTATATTTGACCGTACACGGGTGTTATTTTTAGCCAGAATTGACGTCAGAAACGAGATCAGAATGAATTTCGAGTATAGTCGATATATGACAGTAAATTCGATATACCATCGACTATACTCGACGTACGTGTGTATTTCTATTGTTATTTCGAGTATAGTCGACACGTAGAAGTTTGATCCAGTATAGATGAAATCGCTGCGATACAAAACCGACCGATCAGATCAGATCGACCAGCACCGTATCCAATAGGTCCTTCCCTTTCGATGTGAGCCGGATTTTCTCTCGGTCTACTTGCAGTAGGCCGTTTTTTTCGTGGCGCTGCAGCTCATGCGCTTTGCCTTTTCGCAGGTCGATTCCGGTGCGTTCCTCGATTTTCTGAAAACGGATCCCTTCGTCCAATCGCAGGCCGCTAAGTAGGAGCTCGGCTAAGAGCTGCTCCGGTGTCAGCTCTTCCTTTATCCGGATAGGCAGGCGATTTTCCGCAATTTCTTTATGATACCCGGCGAGCGATTCCGTATTGGTGTAGTGCACGCCGTCCAAAAAAGACGCAGCCGAGAGCCCGACTCCCAGATAGTTTTCCAGATGCCAATAGGTCAAATTGTGCCGGGACCGGCGCTTCGGTTTT
>CAZFWK010000193.1:0-3215 GCA_964522555.1 uncultured Peptoniphilaceae bacterium
GTGAGAATTCCATCTCCCAAAGATTTCAATATTTTCTTCCAAAATCCCGATTTCTTCCACCGTCTCCCGTATCGCTGCCTGTTCAGCGGTTTCTCCGGCTTCGATTCGCCCGCCCGGGAATGAAGTATCCCCGGGCTGCGAAACTTTTTCGGACCTCGTTTCAAATAAAATCGAGAGGCCCTCTCTTGTAGAAACGAAAGGAAGTAAGACGGAAAACCGAATAAACTTACCGATTGGGCGCGCTTGGTGAGCCCGCACCATGGCTTTGATCTCCGCCGTACTACGCATATCTTACTCGATTACCGCAACCTCGGAAGTGCAATGCGGGCAACGAGTGGCTTCGATCGCGATTTCCGATTTGCAGAACGGACAAACCTTGGTGGTCGGGTCTTCGATCACTGGACGACGCATTTTGTTCATCCCTTTGATCATCAGGAATACCGCAAAAGCAATAAAAATGAAGTGTAAAATAGCATTGATCAATACGCCGTAATTGAGAGTCGCAGCTCCCGCGTCTATTGCTGCTTGTAGAGTTGAATAGCTCGATCCGTCCAAGCTGATGAACCAGTTCTTGAAGTCGATCCCGCCCGTCACCATACTCAATAGGGGCATGAGGATCCCGTCCACTAGCGCATTTACGATCGCTGTAAAGGCGGTTCCCAAGATGATACCGACAGCCATGTCCATGACATTGCCGCGCATCGCAAATTCTTTAAATTCTTTTAACAATTTTCTCCTCCTGTACTAATGCCTGTTTGGCAAGCTGATCAGCCCGTTCATTATATACGTGGCCTGTGTGTGCCTCGATCTTATGAAACCGAACGGTCAGTCCTGACCTGAATTCATTATACGTATCCGAATATTGCTTTGTCAATTTCGTCTTACACCTCCACTCTCCAGTCGCCCACTTTTCAATTCCTGCGTAGTCGTAGTAGAGGTCGAGTTCCGGTCTGTTTTCCTGCACTGCAATTTGAATCGCACGGAACGCACCGTAGAGTTCTCCCGCGACATTTCGGTGCGCAGATGCCTCTTCATCATCAAACGCACGGCACTCCTCAAATTCCGCCCCGTCACGAAAGCCGACCAAACCATAGCTGAAACGGCCGCTCTTGACCTCGTAGCTTCCGTCGACAAAAATATGGAGACCACGAGAGAGATCCTGCTCCTTTTCCGCTACTGGCAGGTCCTCTAAAAAGGCTTTCGCTTCCGAGAGAGTTGTGAATTTTTTGTAGGATGCATTTGCAAATCCGTGAATTTGCGCTTTACACTCATCCCAAGTCGGGTAGATTCCCGGCTCTTTTCCGCGGCGCACCGCATAGTATTTGGACTTTCCCATTCTGAACACCCTGCTTTCAATCCTGAACCGATCGTTCACACACGTTCGCTATAGATACCCCTTTGTTTTGAAAACTCCCACACGAATGGGTAAGAATAAAAAAGACCGCACGAGAAGGAGGATATTAATGAAACTATTTGTTGCTTACCCGTTCACCGACGATCAATTCACAGAACTCAAAAAAGAACACGAGGTCATCTATTTTAAAGACGACTACACCGAAGCCGATCTGCAAGAGATCGAGGGGATCATCGCCTTTCATCCGTTTGCCAAACACGCTTTGTCGGACTTCCCCAAGCTCTCTTTTATCCAATTGGTTTCCGCTGGAATCAACCAAGTCGATCTTATGGCCCTCGAAGAAAAAAATATCACGCTCGCCAATGCGCGCGGCATCTACTCGGTCCCGATTGGGGAGTGGGTCGTGATGCGACTCTTGGAGGCCAACAAAAGGGCGAGAGGTATTTTCGAACTGCAAGAGCAAAAGAAATGGGAACAGTGGATGTTCATGCCCGAACTCACAGGCTCCAAAATCGGCTTTGTCGGTACGGGCAGCCTGGCACAGGAAGCCGTGAAGAGGCTGATTCCTTTCCATGTCGATCTCGTAGGGTTTAATACGGACGGAAAGGCAGCCGAGCATTTCGATGAGACGCACCCGCTGGCATCCTTAGGCGATCATATTGGAACGCTCGACGCTCTCGTGCTCTGCACTCCCGAGACTCCCGGTACGATCGGCGTTGTGACTGAGGAGGTGCTCTCATGCGCAAAGAATGACCTCACGCTGATCAATGTGGGAAGAGGGACGATTCTCGACGAAGATGCGCTCGTTCGCTTTCTCGCGGCCAACGAAAACGCGCTCGCCATACTCGATGTATTCCAAACGGAACCGCTACCGGAAGATTCCAAACTGTGGGGCCTATCCAATTCATGGGTAAGCCCCCACGTGTCCGCAAGCTCTGACCGGATCAAAGAGAGATTGTTCGAACTGGCAACCGAGAATCTGAAAAATCTTGCCAACGGCACCCCTCTTCGAAACGAGATCGATAAAAAGAGAGGCTACTAAGCATCGGTGAAAAGCGATTGTCATCTCTCTGAAATGCAAATCACCTTGCATGTATCGTGATAAGCCGATTGATTCATGCGCTCGGCAAAGCAGAAGGGCGCGCCCTACGATAAGCTACGGATTTTTTTCATTAAGCCGAATCCAAAGCACCAGATAAACAGATGCGGATGCTCTATAAATCGAGCATCCGCATCTGTTTTATGGATAAATTGGTTCTTCGAGTGGACGAAATTATCTTCTTGTTATAATCGATTCGTAGTCTTCGGGTTTAAAGATCCGTTCGGGATCTGCAAAGAACTGCTTCGAAAGCTTAGCGACCACACCACTTAGCGCGATGACCGCAATCAGGTTCGGAACTGCCATCAGTGCGTTCAGCACATCTGCGAGTACCCATACGATCTCGAGCCCGCCAATCGCACCGACATATACGAGCCCGATGAAGAGCAAGCGATACGGTGTGATGATCTTGGATGAATTCACGAGATACTCGGCACATTTTTCGCCGTAGTAGCACCACCCGATGATGGTCGTGAACGGGAAGAGGATCAATGCCAAGGTGACGATCATGCTTCCGTACGGGAGCGATTGGTCAAATGCCGCGATGGTGAGATTCGCGCCGGCCAAAGTTGCATCGGTCCACAATCCGGATGAGATCAGCACGAGTGCCGTCATGGAGCAAACGAGAATCGTATCGACAAATACCTCAAACGATCCCCAGATCCCTTGTCTGACCGGGTGGTCGGTTGTCGCAGCCGCATGCGCGATCGGAGCCGAACCCAAGCCTGCTTCGTTTGTAAATACGCCGCGTGCAACCCCATA
>CAZFWK010000194.1:0-3199 GCA_964522555.1 uncultured Peptoniphilaceae bacterium
AAGCGGGTCTCGGATCGCGCCGCCGATGCAAGTGCTGGCGCCCCCGAAAGGCTCGATCTCCGTGGGGTGATTGTGCGTTTCGTTTTTGAACTGCAAAAGCCACGGCTCGTTTTGCCCGTTGACTTCCACATCGATTACGATACTCGCCGCGTTGATCTCGGGGCTCGTCTCCAAATCGGGAAGCAATCCCTTTTCTCTCATATACTTCGCGTAAATCGTCCCCATGTCCATCAGGGTGACGGGGCGGCTTGATCGATTCATCTCGTCTCGAATCGCCAGATAACGGGTAAAAGCAGCCTCGATCGGCGCCTTTAAGGCACCCTCTTTCACCGAGACCTTCTCGAGCTTGGTCTCAAATGTCGTATGCCTACAGTGGTCCGACCAATACGTGTCGAGCACGCGAAGCTCCGTAATGGTGGGGTCTCTATGTTCTTCGGTTTTAAAATAATTTTGGACAAAGAGGAGGTCCGCCTCACTCATCGAAAAGCCCGCCTCCTGCAAATACGCGCGAAGCGAATCCTCGTCCATGTCGATGAATCCCGTTACGATCTCTACAGGCTCGATCCGCGTATCTTCCTTCGCCAACGGCTGATCCAAGTCCTTTTCTCGCGACTCGATCGGGTTGATCATGAAGTCTTCGACCGCTTTCTTTTGCGCATCCGTCAGTGCACCTTCGATCTGCAAAACGCGGAAGCTCTTGATGAGCACCCCTTCCGCTTCGTGCATCAAACTCAAGCACTGCATGGCGGCATCCGCGCGCTGGTCGTATTGCCCCGGGAGATACTCCATCGCGAGGGTATAATCCGCATCGGGCAATTCTTCCGAGCCGATGTCGGTCACGGGATCCGTCAAAATCTCATCTCGCAAAACCGCATACTGTGCGTCATCTGCGCCCGAAATATCGTACGCATTGCGGAGGAGCAGCCCCTCAATCGGGACTCCGAGATTCGTCTGCAGTTCTTCTCTTAATTGGTCGCTTTCGATTCGAAAGGCTTCTCTTTTTGTAACAAATAAGCGTCGATCCATCAATTTTCCTCCTAGATTCTCAATCTGAGATCGTCTCCAAAGACGTGGTACAGTTCAAATTCTCCGAACAATCGGGAGAACACGCGGGGTGAGTAGATTCGTTCGATCTCGCGCGGTTCGAGATTGGTCGATATTACGGTGCTTCTTTTCGTAAGCAGTCTGTCGTTGATGAGTTCAAAAAAGTACGAAACGCTGAGCGTGTGGATGGATTCGGTGCCCAGGTCGTCGATAAACAAGAGGTCTGCGTCTCGTACGATCGCAAGCTCCCTCTCGGCTTGCGCGCGGTCGTAGGTTTGCGCGAACCGTGCGGCTTGGAACAGCTCCAAGATCCCGTACGAGGTTTGGTAGATGACGGGAGTCCCTTTGTCCATCATCGCGCGCGCGATCGCATGGCACAGGTACGATTTCCCCGAGCCCACCGGTCCGTAAAAGAGGAGATTCCTGCCGGGGTGTTCTTGAAAGGTGTCGACAAATTCTATCGCCATCTCCAGGAGCTCTTCCATCATGCGCCTGGGTGCCTGCGGCTCTTCGCCCCGCTTGCGGTCTCTAAAGATTGTGAGGTCGAAGTTTTCGAAAGTGTCGGTCAAAAGGCTTCTTCGACTCGGGTCGTCCGCGTAGATCTCGTCCAGCACGAGCTGCTTTTTGCAGTCGCAGTCGGTTTGTTCTCGGGTGATCCCGGTGTCTTCGCAGATCTTGCAGTGGAAAGCAGGCTTCAGCTGTTCTTTCGTAAGGCCGTGCGCGAGAAGGCGCGCATCCTTTTTTACTTCCAGCGCTTCCATTTCCTTTTGTAAAGCCGCTTTGTCCTCTCCTTTTAAGGATGCAAACAGGATCTTCGTGCCGGTTTCCTTAATTTGCCTTAGGAGCGCTGAGTATTCGGCATCCGCCGCTTTTAACCTATTTTCCAGTGCCTCTACTTCATCCAGCGCTTTTTGCCTTCGCTTTCGAAGGATCCAATCGATCTCGTAACGGTCTTCGGCCATCTCAGCTTCTTCCTCTGCGTTGTTTTTTCAGTTTTTGTTCGACCAGGGCTTTCAGCTCGTCGTCTGTGAGTCGGTCTTGCCCTTGCCCGGCGGTGGTGAACCCGGTTTGCTTTACGCCTTTCGGCTTCTTTGTTGGCTCTTTAGCTTTCTCTTTCTCCAAGTGCTTTTCGATATCCGGCATGGTGCGCACCCCTGCGATATACCACTTTCGCCATACGCCGAGCGCGTAGTCGAAGTCTTTTGTTTCAAGCGTATGGAAAGCATAAGTAAAGCTCATCACGGCGACTTCTTTATCGACCGGGTAGTCCTTAAGCGTCGTGAGAAGCGTCGCCACCTGATTCGGCCTGAGCTTCACTTTAAGGATCGACTCGATTTGTTCGATCATCATCTTGGTTTCGGCGTCTTCCGATTCCTTGACGAGCTCTTTCGGTTCTGCAAAGTAATCGGGTTCCGGTTTCTCGACCCCTAAATACAATTGCCGTAAGCTGAAGAACAGGATCCCGTCCTCTTCTCTTTTCACAAGACCCATCTGTTCCCAGTACGTCCAAATCTCGTCGAGCGATAGTTCTGTGATTTGCAAATCCTGCGCGATTTGCGCATTTGTAGGTTGCGCGCCTTTTTCGTAAGCGATCTTGTACCCGTAGAGATACGCCTTCACGGCATCTCCCGGCGCCATGAGCATATAGCTGTTTAGAAACATATTCTCGATTGGGGTTTGCCCCAGGTCGATCTGCCACTCTTCGATTCTAAATTTCATGCGCACCTCCTGCCAAAAATGCAGCTCGTGTGAGCCGCATCCGGTACACTTCGAAGTAATACCCTTGCTTTGTTTTGATAAAAGAATCCGGATACTGCGCAAGCTCTTCCGAGCTCGGAAAATTGTCCGGATTCTTGATTTCGTCTACCGTTCGGTCCACCAGAGTGAAGCCGAGCTTTTTATAGATTTTGTACGCTCTTTCGTTGTACGTATACATAAATAAGTCCATGGTGCGAAATCCGAGCACGCCAAAATACGCGGGAAGAAAACTCGCGAAAGCTTTGCTCCCTACCCCGCGCCCAATCTTCGATTGATCGACGGCAAATCCCAATACAGCGCTTCTTCGGATCTTTCGAATCTCCTTCAGCCCGATAAACCCGACACAACGGCCACTCTCATCTTCGATCGCAAAGTACTGATGGTCGTGCGTTTGGCG
>CAZFWK010000195.1:0-3183 GCA_964522555.1 uncultured Peptoniphilaceae bacterium
CTGTCTCACACGCTCAACACGGACGCGGCCTGGCGCACGGCCACCGTCGCGATTTCCTTTCTCAGGGGACAGTTTATGATCTTTTGGGGGCAGGTGACAGCGGCGACCATCATCGTGACGATCCCCACTTTGATCATCGTAGTCATTTTTCAAAAGCAGATCGTGTCGGGGCTTACCTCCGGCGCATTGAAGGAGTAGTGTATGTGGAAAATCATACGAAGTGAAGACAAGAAAAGACCGCAGGAGCGGGAGAGCCAGTTTTATGTCGGGAACGGAAAAGTCGGACAAAGGACGATACTATCCGAAGTCGGGGATGCCGTGACCCTACCCGGGACGTACCGAAACGGCTTCAGCGACACCGTCCCGATGTACCATGCGGAATGGGCGCACGGATTTCCGGAAACGGTCGAACGCATGGTGAAGGTACCCGAGGTCGGCATATTTTACCTTCGATTGGACGGGAAAGCACCCACGCTCGCTGAAATTGAGGGGTTCAGAGAGACCCTCGATATGAAAAATGGAGTGTACGAACGCTTGTATCGAGTGCGAAGAGGGGATAAGGTCGCGCAGGTCACTCTAAAAAAACTCGCATCCTTTGTGCACGGTAATGTGATCGCGACACATGCGGAAGTAGTATTCGACGGACGGATCGAGATCGAATTTTTGGCGGAGACGGACGTTCATCACAGAGAAAAAACCAATGATCCGAGAATCGCAGAGACACCAAACGAGGTCGAGCTGATCGAGATCCGAGAAGACGGACCTTGGGTAGGCCTCCAATTTCGAACGCTGCCGAGTGGGCGCGCGCTGCGAACCGGAATGCGCATCTCGGGCACGGGTGAAGCGGTCACATCGATTCGAGATTCCGGTGTGGCGAAGACGATCACGGGACAAGGACAACTGAAAGCCGAGTGCTTATCTACTATCTCCGCAGATGAAATGGATCCGCCGGAAGGCGAGATTCGCGCAGAGCTCGAAGACTTAAGCTTTACCGAGCTTTCTTTCAAGCAAAGCGCGTGGCTGCAGACTTTTTGGGAACATACCAAACTCGTCATCCTAGGGGACGAAGAAGCGCAGATCGGCATTCGGTATGCGATGTATTCGCTCTTGCAGTCGGTCGGACGATGCGGGAATACGAATATCGCCGCCAAGGGGCTGACGGGTGAAGGCTACGGTGGGCACACGTTTTGGGATACCGAGATGTATGTGTTGCCTGCGCTTATGCAAGCGAACCCCGCGATTGCGCGAGGACTCTTGTTGTATCGCTATCGGATGCTTCCTGCCGCGAGAAAGAGGGCGCTCGAACTCGGCCATAAAAGAGGGGCTGCGTACCCGTGGCGCACGATTACCGGACTCGAGTGCTCGGGCTATTTTCCTGCAGGAACGGCGCAGTATCATCTGAATGCGGATATCGCACATGCTTTCGTGCAATACTATCTCGCGACCGGAGACGAAGAGTTTTTCCTCAAGCGCGCACTCGAGGTGATCTTCGAGACCGCACGCATTTGGATGGAGATCGGAAATTTCGAAGGAGATGCCTTTCATATTCACGATGTGACCGGGCCGGACGAGTATACGGCGGTCGTATCGGACAATTACTTTACGAACAAAATGGCGCAATACAATCTGAAGTGGGCAGTAAAGGGATTTCGAATTGCGATGGAGTACAATCGGGAAAAGGCCCTCGCGCTGCAAAAGAAGCTGGAAATTACGGACGAAGAGCTAATCGAGATGCACCGAGCGCATGCGCAGATGGTCATTCCTTACGACGAAGAGCGGGGAATTCACGCGCAAGACAGCACCTTTTTAACCAAGCCGATCTGGCCGTTTGAGGAGGTTTCGAAGGAGAAGGCTCCGCTACTTTTGCACTACCATCCGCTCACAATATACCGCCATCAGGTGCTGAAGCAACCCGACGCGGTGCTTGCCAATGCGCTGTTTGCAAGTGAAACGGATCTCGAGACGGCGGTTCGGGATTACGAGTACTATGAGCCCCTTACGACACATGATTCTTCGCTTTCTGCAAGTATGCACAGCGTTGCCGCCGGTGCAATCGGGAAGAAAGAAGAAGCGATGCGGCATTTTTATGAATCCTTGCGACTCGACTTGGACAATACACACAAAAACACGGTAGACGGACTTCATATGGCGAACTTCGGAGGCGCGCTTCTCGCATTCTCACGAGGATTCGGCGGCTATCGCGTAACGGAAGAAGGGCTTTCGCTCGCTCCGGTCTTACCGGAAGGATGGAAAGGATACGAGTTCACGCTATTGCACCGTGGAAACCGAATTCAAGTGTCGGTCGGGCAAAAGAGTATTGAAATCACAGCGAATGATGCGGTCGAGATCTTCCTATACGGCATGCCGAAGCGGATCGAAAACAAAGCGCGTTTCCCTTTGCGAGACCCCGACGAAAAGGCGATTCTGTTCGATTTGGACGGAGTATTAGCCTCCACTTCGGAATTTCATTTTGCGGCATGGCGTGCGCTTAGTAAAACCATCGGAATTCATTTATCGAATGAATTCGAGCCTGCGCTTAGAGGCGTGTCCAGAGCGGAATCGCTGCACAAGATCTTGCAAAGTGCAGGCGCTGAAGATCGCTTCACAGCCGAGGAGAAAGAGGCACTTGCGGAAGAGAAAAACGCAACGTACAAGCAGATGATCGAAAGTCTCACACCGGCTGATTTGTTGCCGGGCGTATCGGAATTGCTGGAGGATCTTCGGTCTTTAGGCGTGAAAACGGCGCTCGTTTCCGCGAGTCAAAACGCACCTCGGCTGATCCAAAGGCTCGGGATCGAAAATGCATTTGATGTGGTCGTCGATCCGGAAGAAGTGGAGCGCGGTAAACCCGCACCTGATTTGTTTCTGATCGCTGCAGAGAAGCTGAACGTAATGCCTTATCATTGCCTGGGCGTGGAAGATGCGCCGGCCGGGATCGAGAGCATACGGCGTGCGGGCATGTGGATCGTAGGAATAGGCGACAAGCGGGAACTCAACGAAGCGAGGCATGTTTACCCCACTACCGAGGCGGCAACGCCTTATATCATGAAGTGGTTGGAGGGATGAGATGGCAAATGTCACATTAAAAAAAGTAACAAAACAGTATCCCAACGGATTTGTTGCGGTGAAAGCGATCGACCTGGACATCCGCGATAAAGAATTTATGGTACTCGTGGGGCCGTC
>CAZFWK010000196.1:0-3154 GCA_964522555.1 uncultured Peptoniphilaceae bacterium
TTTTGATTCTCTAGGTCCATAGCACCTGCAGCCGTTCAGACGAAGCATTCAGTCGTCGAGAAGATTACTTCTGCAGGAGTCGTTGCAATGCATTCTTCCATTGCAGGACCAGGAATCCCGTCGCGGTCGCCGATAACGATGACCTTGTCAGTTTCCTTAAATATTGACATCCTTTTCTCCTTTATAATAATAAAATATTTGGGTATTGCCCAATGTGTGGATTAGTACCCGGTTGCACTCATCTTGTTGAAGCCCAGCTCGTTGGTAGCCCCGGTAATCGCTTGGATCTCTACTGTGATGCTGCCGTCTTCATTCAAGGATCCGTCAAATCCGCCTGCGATGATGTCTACGAAATCGAGGGTTCCGATAACTTTATCCATCTTCGGCAGTACGATGACTTCGTTTGCATTTCCGCCAGTGATTACTGCATCAGCAGCCGGATCCGCGTCGGCTAAAGACTGGCTTTGGCCGTCTCTGCCTGCGTATTCGTCGGTGATGATAACCGTCTTAACGCCTTGACCTTCGATCTTTTTGCAGTTCATGATCAGGTCTGTATCCGGGTTGCCGAAGCCTTCTTGCGAAACAATTGCACCGTCTAAGCCGAGGTATTTCGTAAGCTTTGCAGTCCAGTTTGAAGAGCGCTCTTTGTCTGCCAGATACACGTTTTCGTTGGTGATAATCACGCCAACAAAGTTAATTTCTTTGCCGTGTTGTGCATACATCGCGTTGACAACGGGGTTGTTCAAGTGATGATACGTCGTGTTCTTGTCGCAAGACGATACGCAGTTCCCACTCACAATCGCTCCGTCCATAATTTCAGTCGGATAGAGGATCGTCGGAACAATCTTCTTGGCATCTACACCGTAAACATACGTGTCATGCAAGAGTCCTTGCGACTGCAGCATTTGTACATATGCAACACGCGGGAGATCCGGGTACTCGTTTACTCCTTCGAGTAGCGGTTTTGTCTCGTAGGTCAAAACTTCGTCCGGTTCTACATTCTTGCCGGCTTCCGCAATTTTCGCAGCGACTTTGAATCCTGCATAGCGGAGAGCAATTTCGTGATCCGGTTGATGGAGCCCTTCAATCGGTTGGATAATCAACACGAGGTTGACTGTCTTTGAGAACGGAGTAAAGTCAGCTCCGGGACCCGACATATCGATGATCCCTTCTTGGAAACCGACGATCTTTCCGGTCGTCATGACAGCAGCACCTTTGAGGACGTGGGTTCTTCCACTTCCTACCGTATCCACCTTTGAGAGCACGCCGGGGAAGATTCCGCCGGGACCGTCGACCTTAACACGCGGCTCAACGACATCCTTGACCGGGGTAACGCGGGTACTTTCACCCGGTTTTGCGATATCGATATCGCAAGTTGCCAAATGCTCGTCTTCGAGGACCAGATCGATCAGCTCTTGTTTGTTGACGGTTAAAACGCCGTCAGCAACCTTGTTCTCTTCGCCGAACACGATGTCCTTAATGAAGATGTTGCCCAGTTCTAGACGCACATACTCACCTCCTAATAAAATCTATATAAACCAAATGGCCTATATCTAAATAAGTTTTTCCAAAAGCGCGCGGAGCGAATGCTCGTTTGCATCGTGCCCGTTTAGCGCTTCTATACGCTCTCCGTTTTCGTAGAGCGCAATTGTGGGAAGACCCGCAACCTTTTGCCCGATGGCGAGCCTTCTCGCCTTCGTGATGTCTAACGATGTGAACTTAACGGCATCACGGTAATGGGCTTCAAACTCCTGCACTTTCGGGAGGAGTTCTTTGCAAGGACCGCAAGACGGACTCCAAAAATCGACCAATACTTTGCCGCTTGCTTGCAATACTTCCGTTTCGAAGTTATCCTTCGTCAGTTCTACCATTCTCTGTGGCTCCTTATCGCGATTCGATATATTTTTCCGCTTGGATGGCGGCAATTGCGCCGTCCGCAGTCGCGGTTACGACCTGTCTGAGCGACTTCGCTCGATTGTCCCCTGCTGAAAACACACCGGGTAAGTTGGTGTTCATATCCGAGTCAGTAAGGATATACCCGTTTTCCATGTGGACTAATCCTTCAAATAGTTTCGTTTGCGGGTCGAAGCCGACCAGAACGAATATCCCGAAGGTGGGGTCTCCTTCTTCCGGTTTGATCTCTTGTATCTGGCCGGTCTTTACGTTTTCCAGGACGATCGATTGGACTAAGCCTTCGCCTTTGATTTCTTTCACGACGCTGTCCCAAATAAAGTCGATCTTCTCGTTTTGGAATGCCTTTTCCTGAATGGACTTTGCAGCGCGTAATGCGTCTCGTCTGTGAACGATTGTGACGCGGCTGGCAAATTTCGTTAGGAATATCGCTTCTTCTACTGCCGTGTCCCCTCCGCCGATTACGAAGATCCGCAGATTGCTGAAGAATGCACCGTCGCAAGTCGCGCAGTAGGCAACGCCTCTTCCCGTAAACTCCTGTTCGCCAGGGCAGCCAAGCAACTTCGACTTTGCGCCGGTCGCGATGATAACGGCTTTCGCTCGGTACTCTTTCGTCGCGGAACGAAGGATTTTTTCTTCTCCATTCAGTTCCACTTCCGTAATTTCATCCGAGATCAATTCCGCCCCGAATGAAAGCGCCTGCTCTCGCATGCGTTCTACCAGGGATGGCCCGGTTGAATCGACGGGAGCACCGGGGTAGTTTGCCACTTCATCGGTCGTGGCGATTTGCCCGCCCACTACGCTCTTTTCGATCATAAGCGTTTTCAAGGTCGCACGTGCAGCATAGAGACCGGCAGTCAAACCCGCAGGCCCTGCGCCTAATATGATGACATCATAAAGCATGAAACTCTCCTATCGTGACAACAATAACAAAAAACTCGAAATTGCACCAACGCGTGCAAAAAAAGAAGCTCCCTCTCGATTTCTTTCTAAAAGAAAAAAACAGAAAAAAAGTTGTCTTTTTTCTCTGTTTGTTTACCTGAGAGTTTCCTCCTTGTATCTGGATTGCCCCGTGGGTGATCGCTCGCTTTTCAGAGTTCTGTCCGCATACGGTTTGGGTACCTGAGATCTTCATTGCGATTGACGGCCGCAACTTATCCCTTCGGTGAACGTTCGCTCTCCCATATGCATCATTCAGTCATATCCATTTGTTTGTATCTATTGAAAGTATACATCAAAGCTC
>CAZFWK010000197.1:0-3138 GCA_964522555.1 uncultured Peptoniphilaceae bacterium
CACGCACATTGGGCGACACCCCCGAAATGCGCGAGCAGATCCTCGGTGCCATTATGCCGAAGATGTTGGTTGCGGGATTCATCACCGTATCGATCGCGTCGGTATTTATCGCAGGGATCGTGGCCCAAATGATTTAGTAGACAAAAGAGGAAATTCGGGCGGAACCTTCGCCCGTTTTTTGCTACAAAGAAAGGAAAAAGCATGACGGATATTAAAAGTATGGCGCAATCGCTGAGCCCTTGGATTGTGGAAAAAAGGAGACACTTCCACATGTATCCCGAACTCAGCTTTCAGGAATTTGAAACGATCAAAACGATTAAACAAGAACTGGATGCCATGGGTGTGGCGTACGAGCAAGTGCACCCGACGGGCGTTGTCGCTCGAATCGACGGAAAGGGCCCGGGAAAGACGGTGGCGCTTCGTTCGGATATCGACGCGCTTTCCGTGACGGAGAAAAACGCGTGCGAGTACAAGTCGAAGGTGGACGGCGTGATGCACGCATGCGGGCACGATGCGCACACCGCGATCAACTTGGGCGCCGTGAAGATCGTAAACGAGCTAAAGGGCGACTTTAACGGCAGCGTATTGTTTATCTTTCAACCTGCAGAAGAACTCGCGGACGGCGCGAAGGCGATATTAGAAAGCGGCAACTGGTTCGACGAGGTGGACAATGTATTCGGTCTGCACGTTTGGAACAGTCTCGATGCGGGAAAAGTATCCCTCGAAGAAGGGCCTCGCATGTCTTCCGCGGACATGTTCGAGATCAAGGTTCACGGGAAATCGAGCCATGGGTCGCAACCGCAAGCGGGGGTGGATGCATCGGTTGTAGCGGCGTCGATCCTCATGAACTTGCAGTCGCTCGTAAGCCGCGAATACAGCCCGCTGGAACCCGTCGTCATTACCATTGGGACGATCAACAGCGGGACGCGGTTCAATATCGTATCGGGCTATGCGGAAATGACCGGCACCAGTCGCTACTTTTCCTTGGAGATCGAGGGGAATATCGTGGAGAAGATGCGGCGCGTCATCGAAGAAATTGCGCAGTCCTTCGGTGCGACCGCAGAGCTGGACTATCACTTCAAGACGCCGCCTCTGATCAACGACAAAGAGTCTTCCGCTCGCGCCATTGCAGCGGCTAAAAAAGCCATCGGGGAAGATGCGATCGAACGCTATCCGATGTCCACCGGCGGGGAAGATTTCGGCTACTATTTAAAGAAAGCACCCGGTTGCTTCGGCTTTTTGGGGACGAGAAATATGGAGAAGGGCTACGGTGAATCGCACCACAACGACCGCTTCGACATCGACGACTCGGTATTGTGGATGGGCTCGGCGCTCTACGCGCAATACGCGATCGACTTTTTGACAGAAAGCGAATGAGGACTAGTATGACGAAAACAATGGAATTGGCTACCGCCTACGAAAGTTGGATGATCGACCTCAGAAGGCATTTTCACGCGCACCCCGAGGTCAGCCTAAAAGAATACAAAACGGCAGAAAAGATTTGCGAAGAGCTGGAGAAATTAGGAATCCCTTATGAAAGAGTCGGGGAAACCGGCGTGATTGCGACGATACAAGGGGCGCACGAAGGGAAGACGGTTGCGCTCCGCTCAGACATCGACGCGCTTTCCGTGCAGGAAGAGAGCGACATCTCCTACTGCTCGAAAGAACCCGGCGTGATGCACGCCTGCGGGCACGACGCCCATGCTGCGATCAATCTGGGAGCTGCCAGAATCCTAAATGAAATGAAAGACGAGATCCACGGCACGGTGCTCTGCCTGTTTCAGGCGGCGGAAGAAGTGGCACTAGGCGCAATCGAGCTGATCGAAAAAGGAGACCTCTTCAATCGGGTCGACAACTTCTTCGGCGCGCATGTATGGAGCGGATTGGAAACCGGCATGGTGTCCGTCGAAGCGGGGCAAAGGATGGCCGCTTGCGACCAATTTACGATCACCGTAACCGGCACCCCCGGGCACGGTGCGACCCCCGACCTCACTGTCGATGCGACCGTATGCGCCGCTGCCATCATAATGAATCTGCAGACGCTGGTCAGCCGGGAATTCAGCCCGATGGATTCGGTGGTCGTGACGGTAGGGAAGATGACCAGCGGAACCCGCTTCAACGTGATCTCGGGCATGGCGGTACTGGAAGGTACGATCCGCTTTTTCACCAGGGAGATCGAAGCGGAAATCGAGCAAAAGGTCCGACGCGTAGTCGAGCATACCGCTGCCGCGTACCGTGCGACAGCAGAAATGGTGTACGACCGCCTGACTCCGCCACTAATCAACGATAAAGAATCCTCCGAAATCGCGATCGGAGCGGCAAACAAGACGCTCGGCGAGGGGCATATCACCCTGCTGCCCAAAACCGCCGGCTCCGAAGACTTCGCCTTCTACTTGAAGGAAAAGCCCGGCGCATTCGCCTTTATCGGGACCCGAAACGAAGTGCTCAAAACGGACTACCCGCACCACAGCGGATGGTTCAATATCGATGAAGCCGCCCTCAAAGTAGGAAGCGCGCTCTATGCGCAATACGCCATCGACTATCTCGATCAAAATCGCTAAGATTGGAATTGAAAATACCCAGCCGAATTTTCGGGTGGGTATTTTCTTTCAAAGGGAGAGGAATGGCAGCATCTTAGGCTGCAACATGAAGATTGGCTAGTTGGTTAGTTTGATTTTTCTGTTTTGCTCTTTTCGGTTTGAGCCGGTGCTTTCGGTGCTTCGGTCTTGCTGTTTTTGTTGGTGGCGGGAGCCTTGGGCGCTTCGGTCTTATTGTTGGTTGCAGGCGCTTTTTTCGGCGCTTCTGTTTTGGTGTTCGGTGTCGTCTTGGTTTCTTTTTTCGTTTCTTTCTTGTTTTGCTTTGCCGGAGTCTTTACCGGTGCTTTTTTTGTTTCGTCTTTTTTCTTGACGGTGCCCGTCGGGGCTTTTTTATCTTCCTTCTTGTTGTTGACCTTCTGTTCGATCTTCACTCCGCTGCTCGGCTTCTTTTCTGTTTTTGCCGGAGTGCCACATCCTGCCAAAAGCCCCAGTGCCAATAGTGCCGTTACCGATAGAGTTACGATTCTTTTCTTGTTCATTTTTGTGTTCTCCTTTTTTGTAGTTTCTCTTGATGGTCTTAGTATAGAACCTAAAAAGTACG
>CAZFWK010000198.1:0-2880 GCA_964522555.1 uncultured Peptoniphilaceae bacterium
AGAAGAAGGTGAGGACTCGTCTCAGAGTCGCACTTATGGACATCCCCTGACTCCGTCACTTACGCTATGAACTTTCCTATACATGATTTGCAATTGATTTTCATGAACAAGGGGGATATCAACGCTTTGGAAGACAGGGTCTTTTTCTGCATCTCTCAATTGAATAAAATATTTTGTATGTGAAGGGCGAAGTCTTGCGCGATCTGCGGCAGGGCTTCGTTTTTTTGTACCGATTCTACATTTTGTGCGCGCAGCTCTAACGAAAACCGCGGGGGCAGAGCGAATGTTTTGTTGATGTGCAGTGCGCTGATCAACTGGCGGGAGAGGAGTTCAGCGCCGGTATACCCTGCAACGATTACGGAAAACAACTGTTTGTCGTAGAATTTGCGTTTTCGAAAGAGGGCGGTCAGTCGATTGATCGCGCTTACGAAATTCGCCGGGAGCATATCGTTGTAGTTCGGCGCCATGATGAGGACCGCATCCGCTTTTTCGATCGACGGATACAGGGTCTCCACAATATAGTCTTCGTAAATGCAGCGGGTTTGTGCGCCCATTTCTTTACAAATCTCGTAGGCACAACCGCGGCAGTCGCGGATATTCTGATTCCCGAAGTTGAGAAAGTCGATTTCGAGCCCGCTCAGATGCGGTTCAATCAGCTCCCAAACGGCTCTCGTGGCGGATACGCCCGGCCTTCCGATGGTCCAGACGGACAGGCGGGGGGTGTCATAGCGGATGCTTTTCGCAGAAAGCCCTTCTCGCAAGGCGTCCAGCTGATCGAGAAACAGTTCCTCGGGCGTTTTGTTCAACACCTTTTGAAGCGGTTCGAAGTTCGATAGCCCGGGTGTCGCCTCTACCAAAGATCGTCCGGGTAGGGTTGCGCCGGCTCGATTCATCAGATAAATGGCGTTTACGCCCGCAATCCGCGTGAAAAAATCGCTTTGGCTCTCGATAAAGCAACCGACAGTACTGTCTTCCAACGGATTTTGACGAGCCGAGATTTCCGACAGAAAGGCGTTCACCGCAGGGTCTGCACCGGATGCATCGAGCGACTGAGCGAGCAGAAGCTTTTTGCCCCGAAGGTCGAGTGTATGCGCAGAGGGAATCGGAACCGGTTCGTAGTCGTGGAACTGCTGTTCGAGGATCGCAAGCCTCTCTTTTGAGAGATGCGGAGAATACAAGAGAAGACTCACGGCTTCACCTCTCGTAGCTTTTCGAGGGTTTCCATGAGTCGGTTTTCCAGTCGAGCCGGCACCGTTCGGTAGCTCGCGTATAAAACTCCGTCCACTACGCGGATCCGGCTGCCGAAGTAGACGTCGGATAAGGGTGCTGCGCCGTGAAACCATTCGCCGCGGAGAAGTGACAAGACGGAGAGCGCGCCGCTTGAGAGCGCCGGACCGTAGTACGGCTTTGCGCCCAACGCGCGGATGGCTAAATTCGCCTCTTTCGTGAGTTTAGTAAGCTGGGCGGATTTGTCGTCATCGTAGTGTGAGACGGAGTTTGCGATCCATAGCCCTTCGCCATGAGGGCCGTAGGCAGCGCCTTCCGCAGCGAATTCCGGTGCAATTTCCGTCGCGTATGCATAAGCCCTGGCATACATCACGCCTAGCCCGAGTCCCAAGATACGCTCTCGCGGCAAAAATCCTTCGAGTTCCTTTGCGGCAAAGTTGCAGAGAGCGTCGACGGGGTCGGAGAGGATCAGGAGTATCCCACAGAATTTTTCCTCTCGGATCTTCTCGAGATACGTTTTTAAGATTTCTTTATTCTTTTCATATTGCATCATGCGGACATCCTGACCGGGTTCGAGCTTTTCGGGAACACCGGCAGAAGCGGCAAAGAGGAGATACTCACATTTCGTCAGTTCGCCTCCTTCTACAGCCGTGACATTCGGATATGGCGCTTGCGGGTCTGCGGTGCGGATGTGGGAAAGCTCCATGGCGAGCGCTTCTGCGTCTTCGGGCTTTCGGCTGTACAAGCCGAGTGACAGCGCGTTTTCTCCAAGTAGCCGGAGTCCCAGCGCGCAGTGCGCGCCTACATCTCCCAGTCCGATCAGGTGCACGCGCGGCGGTTCTTGCCGGCTTACTAATTCATTGGGAGTTGTAGACTCATTTTCATAAAGAAGCAGTCCCTTCTCGACCCAGGGGAGCAAATCGGGGATAAACGTGAGCCCAACGGAAGATGCGATGTGGCACAAGCCTTCCGCGACTTCCGCTTGCCACGGGCTTGTGATCCCGAAGCGGGATTTCGACTTCACAGGATCTCTTTTCCCGATAAAATACAGGGCTTCATCATTTGAAAAACTTTCGAGCGGCTCGTTACCGATTCGATTACGCATCGTGTACTTCCTTACTGCTTCGGATCAAGCTCGTCTTGAGTCTTGCAAGCAGGCTCATATCGTTTTTGATCGAGGTGCTGACCGTGCTGTCCATATCTTCGAGCCCTTTGTAGTCCGGAATTCGCGGGTGATGGAGTACGTCGAATACATCTCGAAGCGCGACGCTTTTCCCGTTCAGCTCGAGGTATACGCGCTCCAATTGCGTAAAGAGGGCGTGCGCATTCTCCAAGCACACCTCGCTAAACGAGTAGATGGCTTCGTTGCTTCCTTCCTTGATGAAACTCGGGGAAACATAGGGGAGAATCATATTGATGCTCGGAATCAGCGTACCGTTTACGACCTTCGTTTCCACCATATCGCCACCGATATACGGCACCAAATCGGATTCCTTAAACCAGTAGCGAAGTCGTGGGACGAAATACGAGTAGTCGACCGCCAGCTCTTCGGCCATCGCGAACTCCAACCCTTTCATGCTCAGGATGCCGACAAACATTCGATCGATCTCGACGCCGTTTCGTTCGAGCGCGGGTTTTACCACGCGGATCCGA
>CAZFWK010000198.1:2890-3136 GCA_964522555.1 uncultured Peptoniphilaceae bacterium
ATACCCCTTGTGGAGGAGGTCGTCTACGAGCAGGACGGGTTTCCCGAATGCTTCGATCGTCTTGCACTGTTCGTCGAGCGGCAGATAATTCGGGAACGCGGTGATCGTAAACTCTTCGATCCTTTTGTCGTACGTTTTCTCCGTGTGGATGCTCTTGGTAATCGTATTGGGGACGATCTCGCCATTTAAGTGCTCGCCGAACGGGACGCAAACGGAGTCGCCCAGTTTGCGCGGCTCGGTGGGAAC
>CAZFWK010000199.1:0-3100 GCA_964522555.1 uncultured Peptoniphilaceae bacterium
TGTAAAGAAAAGGGAAGAACTCGGGTTCCCGCTACTGGGTAAGGAGGCGCGAGATGAGTAAATATCTCTTAGAGATCGGCGTCGAAGAATTTCCGGCATCGTATATCGAGCCGACAAAAAAGCAATTGATCGAGGCCTTCACGAAGCTGTTCGGATCGAACGGCGTAGAGTTTCACACGATACGATGTGACGCTACCCCGCGTCGTTTTGTGGTGCGCGTGGAAGGCTTACACAATAAAACACAAGACAAGATTTTGGAAGTGAAGGGGCCTTCCGTGCGCATCGCGCTTGATGAGGAAGGCAACCCGACGAAGGCGCTTCAAGGATTCATGAGAAGCCAGCACGTAGAGTTTGCGGACCTGGTGCAGGAGGAGATCGGCAACGAACTCTATATGGTCGCGCATAAAAAGGAAGAGGGCATGGATGTAAAAATGCTCTTAGCCGAGCATATTCCGGAGATCCTCCGAAGTCTAACCTTCCCGAAGTCGATGAAATGGGGCGGTCGCGAGTTTCGATTCGCCAGGCCGATTCGCTGGTTCGTCTCGCTCTTTGACGACGAGGTGCTGCCTTTCGATCTGGAAGGGATCACAGTCGACAAATTTACGCGCGGACACCGCGTACTGGGCTCCGATTCGATCGAAGTCGAGTCGATTGACCGATTTGAAGACCAATTGCTCGAAAACTATGTCATGCTGGACGAAGCAAAACGCAGAGAAGTGATCCTCGTCAATAGCGACAAGCTCGTTCGTGAGCGCGGCGGAAATCTGATGAAAGACGAAGCGCTGCTCGATGAAATCGTGAATCTCGTGGAATATCCGATGCCGCTACTCGGCCATATTCCGAAAGAATACATGGATCTTCCGGACCCCGTGATCCTCACGCCGATGAAAGACCATCTGCGCTATTTGCCGGTATTGGACGACAAAGGAAAGCCCATGCCGTACTTTGTGACCGTGCGAAACGGCGACAAAACCGGACTCGACACGGTGCGAGAGGGCAATGAACGCGTGCTCACCCCGCGCCTAGAGGACGCCAAGTTTTTCTACAACGACGACCGCAAGAAGCCGCTCGAAGGCTATGTGGCGGATCTTGCGAATCTGACTTTCCACGACAAACTGGGCAATATGTTCGAAAAGACGACCCGCATCCGCTCGCTTGCGAATCAAATCGGAAAGAGCCTCGGGGTAGGCGAAACGGCGCTCGCGTCGATCGACCGCGCGGCGACCCTTTGCAAAGCGGACCTCATGACCCGCATGGTCATCGAATTTACAGAGTTGCAAGGGGTGATCGGCGGGATCTATGCAGAAGAGTCCGGGGAATCGCCCGTCGTAGCGAAGGCGATCGCCGAACACTATTTGCCGACGCAGTCAAAAGGCGCCCTGCCGCAGACGACCTCCGGCATGATCCTCTCCTTAGCGGACAAGCTCGACTCCTTGTGCGGGCTGTTTGCAGTCGGAGAGAAAATCTCGGGCTCTCAAGACCAGTTCGGCTTGCGCCGCATGGCACTCGGGATCCTGCATATCTTGATCAGCAACAAACTCGACCTCTCGATGGAATCGCTCGTGCGCGACTCGCTGTACGGCTATGTCGACGAGAAGGTCATGGTATTCCCCTACGAAGAAACGAAGGATAGAATCCTACAATTCTTCCGCCAACGCTTCCGAAACCGCCTCACCGAAGACGGATACCGCTACGACGTGGTGGACAGCGTTCTCGGCACGAGACCCAATTTTATTTACGATATGATCCTACGAATCAGCGCAGTGGAAGACTTCCTTTCTTTGGTCAACGCGAAGGATATTTTGCAAAGTCTGACTCGTGTAGGCACTTTGGCGGAGAAATCGAACGGAGACGAAGTCAACACCGACCTCTTGCAAACACCGGAGGAGATCGAGCTTTACACATTAGGCGGCCACTACGACTCCATTAAAGAAGAGATCGCAAGGGGTTCGTACAAGAAGGCGCTGACGGAACTGGCGACCGCTTCCTATGTGATCGATCGTTTCTTGGACAACACGATGGTCATGGTGGAAGACGAAGCGGTGAAATACAACCGTCTTGCGATCCTAAAACGCACCTCGGACCTGATCAACGAAGTATTTGATCCGCAAGTGATCGTCAAAGAATCATGAGACACTTGCACGTACACGTAATGTCGGATTCACACGGGGAGACGGCGGACATCGTCTCAAAGGCGGCGTTTACGCAATTCCCCGACGTGGATGCAAAGTTTACAAGGCATGCTTTCGTGAACACGAAAGACGATATCACGAGTATCATCAATGCGATTCGGGGTACCGACTGTATCGTAATCTACACGCTTGTGGTGGATGAGCTTCGAGAACACTTGAGCTATTTGGCGTATCGCTTCGGCGTGCGCGCGGTCGACGTAATGGGGCCGGTATTGCACGAGATGGCGGAGTATTTGGGAACGGAGCCCGAGAAGGTCGCCGGGCGCGTCGAGCCGCTTGACGAAGACTACTTTCGCAGGATCGACGCGATCGAGTTTGCGGTCAAATACGACGACGGAAAGGATCCGCGCGGCGTGCTGAAGGCGGATATTACCTTAATCGGGATTTCGAGAACGTCCAAGACGCCGCTTTCGATGTATCTGGCAAACCGCGGGTATCGCGTGGCGAATATCCCGCTGGTGCCCGAGGTGGAGCCGCCAAAGGAGATCTTCCAAGTCGATCCGAAGAAATTGTTCGGGCTTGTGGCGGATCCCAGAAAGCTGAATTCAATCCGGACCGAGCGCTTGCGCTCACTGGGACTTACGTCGGAAAACAGCACCTATGCGCAAATGGATCGCATAAGAGAAGAGCTGAGGACATCCGAGCATCTGATGTCGGCTTTAGGTTGCTATGTGATCGATGTGACATCGCGCGCGATCGAGGAGACGGCGTCGATTATTATGGAACGCATGCAGCGCTTGGAGAAGAAAGAGTAAATCGTAGGGCAGGGCTCGTCCCTGTCCGATTTGTGGGCGAAAACTTCTTGGGTTGAAGTGTTATTTGCTCTCTAGGTTCGTGAACAAGGATTCCCGGCACCAACGGGACTGCGGCAGCGGGGTTCGACGAAAACGGCTTCGGTGCCCTTTCCT
>CAZFWK010000200.1:0-3076 GCA_964522555.1 uncultured Peptoniphilaceae bacterium
ATTCACAACAAGGATCTCCCTTACCAACGCATTTCGTTTCAATAAAATAGACATCCTCTCCCGATACAGACGAACAATACCCGGTCGCATGACCGATCAACATCCAGCATACCGGTTCGTTATGTAGTCCAAAACAGCGGATATGCTCTTCGGCTTCAAACGAGTTGATGAACCGACCGTTTTTGATGAGGGTTCGATTCTCCGGATCGTATTCAACCTTGGTGTGTTCAACCCTGCCGAATCCTTCCAGAGTAAACAAGGATGCTCCTGCAATCAAGGCTTCCGTGACATCATCGATCCTCAGATTTTTCTTCACGCTAAGCCCGTCATTGACGCCTACTTGCCTTCCATATCGCAATAAAAATCCTTTCGCTCTCTCGTATCCTAAGTTGTGGATCAAGTCTTTTCTGAGATTGCCGATCGCTTCCGTATTTAAGAGTAACGTTCTGGAGTCCAGTAACGAAACACTACCTAAATCAGGGCGACACTGCAGCATATCTTCGATTCGTATATCCTTTGCTTTCAAGGCTACATCCTCCAAATAAATTTCCCAAGCTATTATAAATCATTCGCAATCGAGATAACGATCTCATAAACAAAATCGCGACGGTAAATCAACACTTACTTGCTCTATTTGTACCCACCATATTGCGATTATCATGCCCGACTGTCCACTTTGGACAGTCACAACGAAAAACACGAGCTCCTGCGGTCATGGTATCGATTTCTCGAAAAGCTTAATATTAAGATGAACAAATCGATCCATCCCAATCACATGAAAAGAGGTCCTCGCACGGACTCTCATGAAAAGGAGGCAGTGATGTACACAGGCGGCTATATGGGAAAAGTATTGCGCGTGAATCTTACGACTAAAGAGGTCTCGAAAGAGGACCTTCCCGAAAAAATTTGTAAGGATTATATTGGTGGCGTAGGTTTTGGGATCAAGTACATGTTTGATGAAGTGCCGGCCAATGTCGACCCGTTGAGCGAAGAAAATAAACTGATCTTTGCACCGGGCCCGTTAAGCGGAACGTCGGCTCCATGTGCGAGTCGAATGGCACTCGTTACAAAATCTCCTGCCACAAACACCATCGCGGTCTCGCTTTCCGGCGGTTATTTTCCGGTCGAGTTGAAGTTTGCAGGCTACGATATGCTGATCATAGAAGGCAAGTCGGAAGAACCAGTCTACCTTTGGATCAAAGACGATGCAGTATCGATCCGTAAAGCCGATCGATTTTGGGGGCTAAGCACTCTCGACACCCAATTACTTATGAAACAGGAACTGAATGCGCAAGGTGCGCGGATCGCTTGCATCGGCCAAGGCGGCGAGAATCTTTCCAAGATGGCGTCGGTCATCAATGAAAGGCGCGCGTTCGGAAGAAAGGGCGTCGGTGCCGTAATGGGGTCGAAGAATTTGAAAGCGATCGCGGTACTGGGTTCCCAAACCGTACCGATCGCAGACGAAGCGGCTTTCAAAGCGGCCCGAAGCACAATGCTGCAAGCGATGAAAGCAAGCCCTGCGCTTTATCCCGCATTTTCCAAGCTCGGGACGAATATGGTGGTCGATGCGACCAGCGCTTTGGGGATCTTTCCGTCAGAAAACTTCCGAAACACCGGCGAAATCGACTACACGGAAGGGCTTGGCGCAGCTTCCGGAACCGAAAGGAAGCTCGGCAGTGAACATTGCTACGGTTGCCCAGTCGGATGCACGCAAGTAAAACTCGCGCGCGGCGGGAACTCGATCTACCAAGGCAGCATGTCGGACCCGGAGTATGAAACCTACTTCAGCTTCGGCGGAACGACCGGCGTCCACAACCACGACGCGATTATCCACGCCGATCACCTATGCGATAAATACGGGCTCGACACGATGTCGGTTGGCGTTACGATCGGGTTCGCGATGGAGCTGTATGAGCGCGGTTTGCTCACCTCCGAGCAGGTAAACGGCTTAGACTTCCGTTTCGGAAACCACGAAGCGATGACAGCCGCGATCACCGAAATCGCATTCCGCAACCCAGGCCTTGGAGAACTCCTCTGTGACGGTACGAAACTACTGGCTGAGAAAATCGGAAACGGTTCCGAAAAATTCGCCATGCATGTAAAGGGGCTGGAGTTTCCTGCATACGACCCAAGAGGTGCAAAATCGCATGGTCTAAATTATGCCACCTCATTCAACGGCGCCGACCACAACCGAGGCTATTCTCCACAAGAAATCTTCGGTGCGGATTCGCCCGGTATCTACGACCGGTTCACACCGGAAGGCAAAGGCTGGCTTACGATGTACAATCAGGATCTGCGTTTAGCTACCGCAGACTGCCCGACGATGTGCGGTTTCCTCAACGATATGGCATTGGAGAAAATTAGCGAACAAAACACGGCGGATATGGTCCGTTCCGCAACCGGACTCGACATCCAAAAAGAAGATATCATGGTAATCGGCGCGCGTGTAAACAATGTAGCAAAAGCGTTTAATATGTTGGCGGGCTTAACCCGGGCAGACGACAATTTTCCCGACCGCATCTTAACGGAACCCCTAAAAGAAGGGGGCTCCGCCGGCCACTATATTTCCCAACAAGAACTCGACTACATGCTCGACGAATACTACGAAGCCCGCGGATGGACGAAAGAGGGCGTCCCCACTTTCGCCAAATTAAACGAGCTCGATCTGGGCGAGGTCATCGAAAAACTTCAAGCAAATGGCCACACTCTCGTTTAAATGAAGGTCATCGTCCGGTCGATTTTTGAACCCGCACGACTCATGGGCAACCAAAAAGTACAAGACCTCGAAATACCTCAAGGCGAAAACTTGGAAAATGCGCTCCATTCGTTGTGTGCAAAGTACGGCGAGAAGCTTCGCTCTCTACTATTCGAAGAAAACGAGGTGCGAGGCGGAATCACTCTCTTCATCAACGGCGTCCAATACCTTGCGCTAGGCGGTCTGGCAACCGTATTGCAAGAAGGCGGCGAGATCCTCATCTTGCCTCCAGTCGGAGGCGGCTAAAAAACCGAACCAAAAAACCGGACCCGCATCTACGCGGTTCCGGTTTTTTATTAGGATTGTACGATTCTCTCATAT
>CAZFWK010000201.1:0-3025 GCA_964522555.1 uncultured Peptoniphilaceae bacterium
GCGGCTTAATGCCGCTGTCTCCCTCACTTTCCCGTAGGGTGAGCTGAGGCATCAAATTAATACGGGCAACCTGTAAGCGCCAAGCTTTGTACGCCTACTTGTAACTGATGAAGCTACGAACATGCAATTGTGTCCGCTCAAGTGCATGTAAGGAAATTAAATAACGGACTGCACTCGGAGAAGCTCCCGGGGATGCATTTTCGGACGCGGGTTCGACACCCGCCGCCTCCACCAAAATAGACCGCCACGTGACTTTCGTTAGAGTCATGAGATAACGGCATAAAGAAAGACCGCTTGGATAAAAAATCCGAGCGGTCTTTTTTGTGGGTCGAGCACTTTGTTCCTTCCCACTTTCTCTATTCCAGGCTAAACCATACCAATTCGTATTCTCTCGTTCCCAGACCGATTTTTTCCGCGTGTTCCAGGCAGGATCTCCATTCGCTTTCGGGTGAGGAGGTTTTAAAATGGTCGTGCTTTTCGATGTCGGGGTTTTGAAGATTGTCGTAGAGCTGGCTTCCGGGGAGCGGCGCTTGCTTGAGGCACGCGTCCACACAAGCTTGATCAAGTGCCAAGGGATCAAGGGAGGCGAACATGCCGATGTCCGGTAGGATGGGGGCGTCGTTTTCTCCGTGGCAGTCGCAGTTGGGCGAAATGTCCAAAACGAGTGAAATATGGAAACACGGGCGGCCGTCTACTACGGCTTTTGCGTATTCAGCCATTCGATAATTGAGCATTTCGTTCGCCGTGTCGTCCTTAAAGGAGATCGCGTCGTAGTTACAAGCGCCTAAACAACGACCGCAGCCGACGCAGTTCGCGAGGTTGACGGTCATCTTTCTCGTCTCTTGGTTGAACTCCAGTGCATCATTTGCGCATTCTTTGTAGCATTCGCCGCAGCCGACGCACCGTTCGGCCTTAATGCGCGCTTGTCCGCTGCTGTGTTGCTCTTTCTTACCGGCTCTTGAGCCGCAGCCCATTCCGATGTTCTTAATCGCACCGCCGAAGCCCGTAGCTTCGTGTCCTTTAAAGTGCGTTAGGCTGATGAAGATATCCGCGTCCATGACCGCGCGGCCGATCTTCGCGTTTTTTACATACTCTCCGCCTACGACGGGCACTTCGATGTCGTCGGTCCCTCTAAGGCCGTCTCCGATGAGGATCGGGCAACCGGCGGAAAGTGGAGAAAACCCGTTCTCCCAGGCGCATTCCAAGTGTTCGAGCGCATTTTTTCTCTTTCCCGGGTATAAGGTGTTGCAGTCCGTCAAAAAGGGCTTCCCGCCCAACTCCTTTACAAGGTCCACCACCGCCTTCGCATAATTCGGACGAAGGTAACTGATATTGCCCATTTCGCCGAAGTGCATTTTGATCGCCACAAACTTCTTCTTCATGTCGAGCTCTTCGATGCCGGCCCTTTTCAACAGTTTTTTCAATTTTGTCGGCAAACCGTCTCCGAATGCAATCGTGCGGAAATCCGTATAATAGACTTTCGCTTTCTCCATTTCAAAACCTCTCCTTTATGTATGATATCTATTCCCAGTATATATTCGGAAGGCCTTTTCGTCAAAAACCGTGCTTTTCTTGACATTTGCCGATGCCTATGGAATAAATGAAGGAGAACTTCAAGGAGGAACCCATGAATCACGAAATCCAATACATCCTATTCGATAAGAGAGTTACCGATCTTGCGATCGACTTGACTGAGGCCAAAGCCGGGCGAATCCTCGAGTTTCATGAGGGCTTTCCCCATTATGTGCGGACGCCCCTTGTCGCACTATCGGCGTTGGCAAAATCGGTCGGTGTAGCCGGGATCTCCGTAAAAGATGAATCGGCTCGCTTCGGTTTGAATGCCTTTAAGGGACTTGGCGGGTCGTACGCGATGGGTCGCGTACTCGCACGAGAATTGGGACTTCCCGATGCCGATCCCACCTATGAACGAATCATGCGTGCTGTAACGGAATCAGGAAAAACTCGAACCTTCGTAACCGCCACTGACGGGAATCACGGGCGCGGGGTCGCATGGGCAGCCACCGTGTTCGGGCAAAAATCCGTGGTCTATATGCCGAAAAACTCCAGCCTCGAGCGATTGGAAAATATCAAAAAGGCGGGAGCACACGCGGAGATTTTAGACCTAAATTACGACGACACCGTTCGCTATGCCCATGATATGGCGGAAACGAATGGGTGGACGCTCATACAAGACACGGCTTGGCCGGGTTATGAGGAGATCCCCGCGTGGATCCTGCAAGGGTACATGACCATGGCTTATGAAGCGGAGCTTGAGCGAAGGGCGAAAGGCGATCCACGACCTACGCATCTCTTTTTGCAGGTCGGCGTAGGCTCGATGGCGGCAGCCGTCGCAGGCTTTATGCATCAAGCATTGGGCGACTCGGCTCCTCGGATTATCCTGGTCGAACCAAAGCAAGCGGACTGCCTCTACCGAACAGCAAAGGCCGACGACCGGAAAATTCACATCGTACAAGGCGACCTAAATACGATCATGGCAGGGCTCGCTTGCGGCGAGCCGAGTCCCCCGGCTTGGGAAATTCTGCGATCGACTACGGATGCGTTTTTATCTTGCGACGATGAGGTGGCGAGAATTGGGATGCGCGCCTTGGCGAATCCCAAAGAGGGCGACGAAGCGGTCGTTTCGGGAGAAAGCGGCGCACCCGGTCTCGGTGCATTCCTCCGTATCATGACGGACGAAACGCTCGCCCCACTCAAAGAAGCGCTTGGAATCGGCGCTTCGTCTTCGATCTTGTGCTTTTCGACGGAAGGAGACACCGACAAAAAGTCTTATGATGAGATCGTAGCGCAACCGCAATAAACGGGAAAGGAGCTCCATGATGAATCGAGAAAATGTCGGGATCTTACTTCGCCTACTCTATGGGGCGGTTCTTGTGGTAGCGTATTTTCTTCGCCCGCGGCTCGTTTCCGATACCGACTTTATCCTGCTGATCTTGGCGTACCTCATCTTACTCCAAGCGATTCGGTACTTCGCCAAACAGCGGGTCCTACGGATCGCACTACTCAT
>CAZFWK010000202.1:0-833 GCA_964522555.1 uncultured Peptoniphilaceae bacterium
TCCCGCTGCGTACAAGATCGGATGGATGATGGAGTCGCCCTCGAAGTAGTCGTGGATTTTCCCTGATTTCGCAATGTACTTTCCGTAAATGCTCAGAATTCCGGTCGCAACGATTAAGAGTGTAATAAACCATAATCCGGCAGTGCCAGTGACGTTCATCATAAAATTATACATCACACCGAATGTTATGTCCGTATTTCCTTTAATCGTGATCGGAACAAAGAAGATAAAGATCGCAATCGCAGTAAAGATTAGGCTGGAGATCATGCCTTTCGTGTAATCGGATGAGCTGAGATTGAACGAATCCAATACACTAAGGTCGTTTAAGTCCAGTTCCTGCTTTGCGATCTCTTCTTTGGATAGAATCGGTTTATTCTTATCCATAGGTCTACCGATTATTCTTTCGCTTCTTTACGTTGGATCGCCAAGATGGAAAGGAATTCGAAGATCAGATTGGCAGCAAGAAGAGAGGTGATCTCTGCGCAGTCATAGGGTGGAGCCACTTCGACTACATCCATCCCGACAAAGTTCAGTTCTTTTAACATGCGGATCAATTGCAATCCTTCCAGTGAGGTGAATCCGCCCACTTCAGGCGTGCCGGTTGCAGGGGCATATGCCGGGTCAATAAAGTCGATGTCGAATGTGAGGAACACTTTGTTGTCGCCGATGACTTCTTTTGCTTTGTCGATCGTAGCCTCAAGCCCCATTTCACGTACGGTATGAGTTGGGATCAGGGTGAGGCCCAGATCTTTTGCCAGTTTAAATTCGCCTGCGTCATAGATGGAACCACGCATGCCAATTTGCACCGATTTATGGGGATCGATAAGCCCTTC
>CAZFWK010000202.1:843-1119 GCA_964522555.1 uncultured Peptoniphilaceae bacterium
TCAATTGCGCGGCGGAACGGTGTGCCATGATTGTACTTTTCGCCGAATACTTCATAGTTGATGTCCGCGTGTGAGTCAAAGTGGAGCAAGCTCACCGGTCCATGTTTTTTTGCGATGGCACGTAACTCACCGAGTGTTACAGAATGGTCCCCGCCCATCGCGATCGGGAAAGCGCCTGCGTCTAGGATTCTTGATGTAAATTCTTCGATTCGATCATATGTTGGGAGAATATACCCCGGAACGACGTTGACATCCCCTAAGTCGCCGCCCTTCATA
>CAZFWK010000202.1:1129-3024 GCA_964522555.1 uncultured Peptoniphilaceae bacterium
ATATTAACTTGATGGATGGGGTGATTCGTCTTCATCATAACTGAAATGTTTCGAATCGCTTGCGGACCGAATCGAGCTCCGACGCGATAGGAGCATGCGGTATCAAACGGGATTCCGTAAATTGCGAAATCAAGGCCGTTTGCATCTTCGAATCTTTGCATTCTCATAAAGTTGCCGGTGTTGCAAAATCTGGGCGATGCGAATGCGGTTGAGGGTTGTACGATTTGTTTTTCTGACATGGTAGTGCCTCCTTTTCTTTCTTATCTATCTACTAGCAATTTACGTGCCAAAAAGGAAGCGAGAGAATCCGGGCATTATACCCGGATTCCATTATTTTATTGTGGAATTATTTCCATGAATTACTCCTATAAGGGAGATTTAGGAGCGGAAAATTTTCCGCTATTTGGAATTATTTCCGAAATCTAGCGTGATTCCGTATCGTTGTGCCTTTTTCCTAAGAGTACTTTCGTTCATTTTCGCTCGATTTGCCATTTCTCGAACGGAAACGGACTTTCTTTTGTACTCTAACAGCAATTCCTGCTCATAGCGCTCTACGATTTCCTTCATGGATTCGGAGGTGGTATCTGTGTCTTGATTCGCATAGTTTGAATTTTGTGAGTACACGTCCATTTCCGTGATGATCCCGCAGTTACTGGTTACCACAAGTCTTTCGATTTCGTTTTCTAACTCTCGTACATTCCCCGGCCATTTTTTATTGAGGAGTACTTTCATCGCACGCGGAGAGATTTCTGTGGGGAGATTATAGTACTGGCTAAACTTATTCAAGAAAAGTTTAATTAAGGGTATGATGTCTTCTTTTCTATATCGAAGTGGGGGTATAAGGATCGGAACAACTCGGAGGCGATAATACAAATCGCCACGAAACATTTTCTTCTCTACCATGGCTTGCAAATCCCAGTTCGTCGCGGAGATGATTCGGACATCTACGTTAACCGTTTCGGATGCACCGATCGGTTGAATGACTTTTTCTTGGATGAGTCGAAGCAATTTTGCTTGGACAGAAAGCGGCAACTCTCCTATTTCGTCCAGAAATAAGGTGCCTCCGTCTGCGCTCAAGACCAAGCCGTCTTTTCCTTGCTTAAGCGCACCGGTAAAGGAACCGGGGCGATAGCCGAATAGCTCTGATTCGATGAGGGATTCAGGAATCGAAGAGCAGTCTACGGTAACAAAAGGTTTCGATTTCCGAGTTGAAAGGCTGTGTATGTATTTAGCCACCATGCCTTTGCCAACGCCGGATTCCCCCTCGATGAGAACGGTACTGTCGACGGAAGCCATTCGCTCTGCTAAGTACATGACTTTCGCCATCGCTTTGCTGTTGGAAAGGAGCTGGTTTTCTGTCAAAAAATCTGCATTACATCGGCTCAACGAGGCGCTGAGCTCGTCGTTTTCGAGGCGGAGTTGTTCGATTTCGTTTTGCAGCGTCTTCATATGTTCGATATTGCGGATCGTGACGATTACTTTTTCGACTAAGTTATCCTTTAGGATTGGGACTCCGTTTGACAAGAGTAAGCGATCGTTGACGATTTGCGTTCTGGATACCGTTTTTTTGCTTTCGATCGCCATTAGGCCGACCGAACAGGAGAAAAGTCCGTTTCGAATCAGTTCTTCCATGGAAGAGCCGACCATTTTCAAAGAGCTCAACCCGTCTATCTCTTCAGCCGCCTTGTTGTAATAGAGAGTCACACCTTTGGGGTCCATGATGTGGATCCCTACATCAAGAGCATCGAAGTATTCGCGGATCTGCCATCCTTCCAAGAAGTCGATATTGTTCATTCACTGTTCTCCTTTCGTTAATGATAAAGACGTGCCCAAAAAGATCTTCATCTGCGTCATAATAGATTGCGATATTTGTTTACGGTTCGTCTTTTAATCCA
>CAZFWK010000203.1:0-3018 GCA_964522555.1 uncultured Peptoniphilaceae bacterium
TGGCCGAGCGGTCCGTGAGCGTGCCGAAAGGGGTACACCGGGCTCGACTGAGCGGCCTTTGTCATCACTTTGAAACTCCCCGAACGCACATTTCGCTCGGGGAGTTCTTGTTATTCTTTCGGATTTTCGCCGCGGCTTGTCAATCTGCCGTCGGTTTTCTTGTGCATCGGATCGGGGATCCCCCAGTTCCATTCGCCGTAGTGCGTATCCCAGTAATCTCGATACCCTTGGAGAATCTCTTCTTGCGTATTCATTATCATCGGGCCGTCGTTGATGATCGGCTCGCCGATCGGCTCCGCCTCCAGAAGCAACAGCTTCGCAGCGCCCTCCTTCGATTCAATCGCGAACGAAGCATCACCTTTCAGCTTAAGGCTTCGCTTGCCTTCAAGCTTCACGCCATCCACCCAAACGGTGTCGCCCTCAAAGAAGTATAGGTTCCGATTCAACGTTTCACTGATACCCTCAAGCGAGACCTTTCCGTTCGCATCCAATTCGATCAGCAATAAGCGCAACTTGCTCCTCGGATCGCTCGCCCAGGAACTTTCGGTCGCGGTCGGGCCTTCCGTGCCGCGATAGTTTCCGGTAATCACTTTGACTCTCGCGTTATCTTCCTCCACGATTGGAATCTCTTCTCGCCACAACATCTTATAATCACACTGTACAAGTTTGTTCCAGCTGGGCAGGCTTAACCAAAGTTGAAACAACTCCAAAGTATTTCCCTGATCGTCATGTACGAGCGGAAACATCTCCGCGTGGCGAATTCCCTCGCCCGCTGTCATCCACTGCACATCGCCCGCAGCATAGCGGCCGTGCTCATCTGCTGAATCGTGATGGTCGATCACGCCCTGCAAAACAATCGAAACCGTCTCGAAGCCCCTGTGCGAGTGCATCGGAAAACCCGGAGCGCGCTTGCCGAAGTACATCTTCCAAGGAAGATTCTCATCCAGATCTTTACCGGGGGTATGCCCCTCCAAATCTTCTTTGCGGACACACTGTTCGCCGTCTCCGGCCGGGTATTCATCTAAATGGTGAAACCGCCCCACCCACGGATCGCCCGGATCCTCTCGGAACAAAAAATCTCGATTCTCTAGTATCGCCGACATCTTCTCATCCTTTCCTTTTTTCCTTACATATTTCATATATATACCCAACTCGAGTAGGAGATCGGGCAAAGTGTTGACAAACCCCTAGTTCATGAATATCAATTGCAAATCATGTATAGGATAAGTTGATAATGTAAGTGACGGAGTCAGGGGTGTCCATAAGTGCGACTCTGAGACGAGTCCTCACCTTCTTCTCTATCGATCGGGAGGACGAAGTATCAGCTGGAGCGCGTTGGACCCCCTGATGGAGTCACGATTTACGAAAATATACTCAATTCATTTGACTTGTTCAACATGCTGACCCAACTCCGATAGGAGATAGAGTTCACCTGTGAGTGGACATCCAGTCCCAATTTCGATCTTCTTTACCATGCAAATGCTCTGAATCGTGCTTTTTGATCTCACGAATACCCATCTATTAACAAGGAAATGTGTGCTTTCCTCCTAATTCTTTCGAAATTATTAATTTGGATGTTTTTAGTGGCATTTCGATCCGGAAGTGATATGCTGTATTCATGACGAATTACGTCCACTATATCTAATTCGCATCATTTTATTAAGGAGGAAGTTTTAATGGAAAAAATCGTTCTCATCGGCGCTAACCACGCAGGTACCGCCGCAACCAACACGATCTTAGACACGTACAAGGACAAAGAGGTCGTCGTATACGACCGCAACAGCAATATCAGCTTTTTAGGCTGCGGTATGGCGCTCTGGATCGGAGAGCAAATCCATACAGGCGACGGACTGTTCTACAGCAGCCCCGAGGCACTTGAAGGCAAAGGCGCTGCCGTTCATATGCAGGCGGATGTAAAGGATGTCGACTTCGACAAGAAAACCCTCACCGTAGAATTCCCCGATGGCACCACGAAAGAAGATTCCTACGATAAGTTGATCCTGGCAACCGGCTCTGTCCCCCATCGCTTACCGGTAAAGGGAATGGATCTCGAAAATGTCCAAATGGTAAAACTGTATCAAAACGCACAAGAAGTGATCGAGAAGCTGAAGACAAACGATATTAAGAAGGTCGCGGTATTGGGTGGCGGCTACATAGGGATTGAGCTTGCCGAAGCTTTTCAACGCTTGAATAAAGAAGTCGTTCTGATCGATATGGTCGAACACATCCTGAATGTGTATTTCGACACACCTTTCTCCGATCGCATGAAATCTCTAATGGAGGACAAGGGAATTCAATTCGCACTCGGCGAGCGCGTAGAAGAGATCTTGGGCGAAGCGAAAGTCGAAGGCGTACGCACCGACAAGGGCAGCTACGATGTCGATATGGTGATCTGCTGCATCGGCTTTCGTCCGAACACCGATTTACTGAAAGGTAAGCTCGAAACGATCCAAAACGGAGCTTATCTGGTCAACAAGAAGCAAGAGACCAGCCAACCCGACGTATACGCAATCGGCGACTGCGCAACCGTATACGACAACGCTAGACAACGACCGGGCTATATCGCACTCGCGACGAATGCCGTACGAAGCGGAATCATCGCAGCACACAATGCCTGCGGAACCGCGATCGAGTCTTTGGGTGTACAAGGATCCTCCGCCCTCCAAATCTTCGGCTTCAATCTCGTCTGCACCGGTATGACGGTCGAAGCGGCGCAAAGAGAAGGCGTGGAAGTGCTCTACACTGACTTCGAAGACACACAAAAGCCCGCTTTCATGGAAGTGGAGAACCCGTCGGTCAAGATCCGCATCGTGTACCGCAAATCCGACCGCGTCATCGTCGGTGCGCAACTAGCTTCCAATTACGACATTTCGGCTCAGATCAATATGTTCAGCCTGGCGATCCAAAAGCAAGTCACGATCGACGAAGTCGCGCTCTTAGACATTTTCTTTATGCCGCACTTCAACCAACCCTACAACTACATCACAATGGCAGCCCTCACCGCCGAATAAACGAAAA
>CAZFWK010000204.1:0-3012 GCA_964522555.1 uncultured Peptoniphilaceae bacterium
GTCATCGACCCCGCAAACGGACACGGTTGTTCCTTTGATCGGCAAAACCTCGGTATCGCCTTCCATCACATGAATCCCGAGCGCTCGGATCCTCTCTTTCAGCGTCTCGAGCGTATCCGGACTGTACTCGTGATTGCCCGTCACATAAAAGGTCGTGTACTTCCCCTTGAGCGCTTGTAAGAGCGTCCAGGCGCCTTCTTCGGGCATATAGTCGTCGAAGATATCGCCCCCGAGAAACACGAGGTCGGGCCGAGCTTCGTCTAATTTCTCCATGATCCCGCTTTGACCCGTGCCGTATTGATTGCTGTGCAGATCGGTGATCAGCGCGATTCGGATCTCTTCTTTCACGAGGGCGTGCGGAAGCACCACCTCCGATACCGAAAGACGGATATCCAAGGCGGGCAATAGGAGCACCACGAGGAGAGTCAAAACGATCCATTTACGCCTTTTGTGAGTTTTCATTGTTTCCTCGATCCAAAATCCCGTACAGGGATCGATCAGCGTACGATCGACCTCGGTTCCAGCTTCGTGAGGTCGTACGGCGTGTGTTGATACACGATGTGGTTTAGCCAATTCGAGTACATCAGATTGGCATGTCCGTGCCATCGCATCGGCGGTTTTTGTTCCGGATCGTCGTTCGGGAAATAATGGAACGGAAACGGGACGTTTTTCAGGCCTCTCGCCAGATCCCGGTCGTATTCTTCATTCAGCGTATAGCGATCGTATTCCAAATGCCCCGAAATAAAGTAATGGCGCTGGTCTACCGTAGTCGACAGTAAAATGCCCGCCAGATCCGACTTGGCCAGAATTTTCAGATCCTTTGTGTTTTCGATATCTTCCGGTCGGTTCGTCGTGTGCCTGGAATGCGGGGCATAAAACACGTCGTTGAACCCTCTCGTGATGTCTCGATTCCGAATTACATCGTGTAAATAAACGCCGAATAACTTTTCCGGGAGTTCGATCTTTTCGATACCGTAATAATGATAAAATGCCGCTTGGGCCGCCCAACAGATGAAGATCGTCGAATACACATTGGTCAACGCGAAATCCATCAGTTGCACAAGCTCCGGCCAATAGTCGACTTGCTCGAAGTCGAGCATCTCAACCGGCGCTCCCGTTACGATCATGCCGTCGTAGCGCTTGTGCTTCACTTGGTCGAATGTCTGGTAAAAGGCGAGCAGATGCTCCTGCGAGGTATTCTTGCTCACATGCCCGCCCGGCATAATCAGGTCGACTTCCACCTGGAGTGGCGTGTTCCCGATCAGCCGCAAGAACTGGATCTCCGTCACGATCTTTTTCGGCATGAGATTGACGAGTGCGATCTTAAGCGGACGAATGTCTTGCGTAAGCGCGCGTTTTTCGTGCATGACGGGGATAAACTCCCGCTTTAGCGCTTCGGTTGCCGGAAGATTCTCCGGTATAATGACTGGCATAGCTCTCCTGCTTTCTACGGTAAACGCGCAAGCGCCTGTTCGAGGTCCGCGATAATATCATCCACATTTTCGATCCCGACATTGAGACGGATGAGGTCGGGCTTCACGCCTGAGGCGATCAGCTGCTCTTCGCTTAACTGACGGTGTGTGGTACTCGCCGGGTGAATCGTATGCGTTCGAAGATCGCCCACATGGGTGACGAGCGTGCTCATTTCGAGCGTGTCGATAATTTGTTTGGCAGCCGCAATCCCGCCTTCGGGTCCGAACGACACGATCCCCGAGCAGCCTTTCGGCATATACTTTTGTGCGAGCGCGTAATCCGGGCTTGATTTCAAACCGGGATAGGTGACCCAACTCACCTTTGGATGGTTTTCCAAGTATTCGGCGACCTTCAGCGCGTTTTCGCTATGGCGCTCCATGCGAAGGTGCAGCGTTTCCAAGCCCAAATTCGTCAAAAATGCGTTAAACGGGCTCATCGTGGAACCCAAGTCTCTAAGAAGTCCCGCTCTCGCTTTCGCGATAAAGGCCGCATTTCCGAACGATTCAGTGTAAATGATTCCGTGATAGTCTAAGTCGGGCGTGGTGAGTTCGGGGTATTTTCCGTTGTTCCAGTTAAAATTCCCGCCGTCGATCAAAACACCGCCGACGCTGGTCGCGTGCCCGTCCATATACTTGGTCGTCGAGTGGGTTACGATATTGGCGCCGAACTCAAACGGTTTGCAAAGATACGGGGTCGGGAAGGTATTGTCCACGACGAGCGGCACATCGGCAAACTTCGCCAGTGCCGATACCTTTTCGAAGTCCAGCACGTCGAGAGCCGGGTTCCCCAGCGTCTCCGCGAACACGAGCCGCGTTTCCGGGCGAATGAAAGCTTTCAGTTCTTCTAAGGAGAGATGGGGGTCGACGAATTCCACATCGATCCCGAATTTTTTCAGCTGCGTGCCGAATAGGGTGTGCGTACCTCCATAGAGGTTCTGCATCGCGAGCACATGCTCGCCCGCTTTGGTAATATTGACCACCGCAAAGAGATTCGCCGCTTGTCCGGAGGAAGTGGTTACGGCGCCCACGCCGCCTTCGAGCATCGCGACTTTCTCCTCGAGCCAGTTGAGGGTCGGGTTTCCCAAGCGTGTGTACATATTCGCGGCGACTTTTAGGTCAAACACATCGCCCAACTCGTCCGCCGTTTCAAACATATAGGTTGTGGACTGCACAATCGGCATGACCCTGGGCCCTTGGTTGACCGGTTGATACCCTGCCTGCACGCACTGCGTTTCGATCTGTAATTTCGCCAAATCTTCCGATTTCATTTTCATTCCTCCTGCTGTAATTTTCGAATGTATATCGAGCTGTTTTTAAAATATTCCTACTAATTTACTTCCTATGATCATAAAGGAAACCGCCGCTTTACGCAAGCATAGTAGTTCGCTATACACAGTAATGGAGAGAAAAAAATCCTCCATATGGAGGCGTCAGAGATGATCAATCTCTAGTTCATGAATATCAATTGCAAGTAATGCATAGTGTAGTTCGTAGCGTAAGTGACGGAGTCAGGGGATGTCCATAAGTGCGACTCTGAGAC
>CAZFWK010000205.1:0-3003 GCA_964522555.1 uncultured Peptoniphilaceae bacterium
TCGCGAGGATCCCGCCCATACTGCCGACATGCGTCGAGGTGACGGGCAGATAGTCTCCTAAGATATCCAGCACGACATCATGCGATCCCGTGATGATCAGCTTATCTACGATCTCTTCGATCGGCTTTAAGAGCACCGTCTCGATCTCTTCGCCTTGCGCCATGCCTTCCGTATTTTGCGGCACGATTCCGATCGCATCCGCTCGAACCAGGCTCATCGACACGCCCGCACCGCTTTTGATCGGCGTGGCGATCCAGTTGTCGTGCAAGAAACCCAAGTTCATGCGAATATATTCCTTATGCTTCAACGACGACACGAGATCCTGTGTGAGGACGGCTTTTTGCATGTGTCGCCTGATCTTCTTGCCTGAAAGCGCGGAAAGCACGGGTTCCACAAACTCGCGGAAGCTCACAAATGCCGACACCGGATACCCCGGCATCCCGATGACGGGCGTACCGTCGATCTCACCCAGTACGGTGGGCTTTCCGGGTTTGATCGCGACGCCGTGGAGGATCAAGCGACCCACGTCTTCGATCGCCGCGCGGGTGTAGTCTTTGCTTCCTGCAGAAGAGCCCGCCCCGATCAGGATCACATCCGATTCTTTCGCCAGTTCCAAAAGGGCACTTTTGATCGTCTCGAAGTCGTCCGGAACGGGTGCCAACCTCTTTGCGACACCGCCCGCCTCTTCGATCAATCCCTTAAACATCCAGGAGTTGCTGTCCAAGATCGACCCGACCCGCACCTCGGATGCGTGCTCGACGATCTCCGAACCCGTAGGCAAAATCCCCACTACGGGCTTATCAAACACTTCGACTTCTTCGATCCCGCCTGCCAAAAGCGCGCCGATATCCACAGGGCGAATCTCGTGCCTACCGGGGAGGATCATCTCCGTTTCCACGATGTCTTCCCCGATCGGGCGAATGTGCTGCCATGGCGCGGCCGGTGCGTGGATCCGCACCGTGTCGGGCGAATCGGTCACGACTTCTTCGATCATGATGACCGCGTCTCGATCCTTCGGGATGGGGTTTCCGGTATTGATCCATTCGAAGTCGCGCATTCGCTCGAGCACAACGCTTTGCCCGGGTCTTGCGGCCTTCGTATCCGCGGAACGAACAGCGATCCCGTCCATTGCGGCGGCATTGTAGCCAGGTGACGAGCACTTTGCAAATACCGCCCTCGCACTTACCCGACCGAGCGCTTCTCGCACCGATACAAACACCGTCTTCGGGGTGAGTACGAGTTCATCCAAAAATGCTTGTTGCGCTTGTTCCAATTCGGTATTTTCGATATACGTATTTCGTTTCATCAGATTCGTTCGACCTCCACGATCTCACCTTGGTATAGCCCCTCTTTTTCCTTCGGGAGCACGAGTATGCCGTCCGCGCGCACAAACTGGCTGATAAAAGCGGAACTCGTGTAAAACGGCTTCGCAAACCACTCGCCGTCCGCATAGTCGAGCGTCACGGTTTGGATCGTCTTTTTCCCCGGGGAAGACGGCATGTTTTCGAGAAGCCTCGCTTGGACGCGCTCTGCTTGCGGGGTCTCCCCGTATTTTTTTCGCCAATACGGCGTAAGGATTTCCTTTAGCACGAGCATCGCCGACACCGGATGACCCGGTAGCCCGATGACCCAAGTGCCGCTCGCAAAGCCCGCAAGCGTGGGCTTTCCGGGCTTGATATTGAGTCCGTGAAACAACAGCTCGCCGCCGGAAAGCGCCGTGATGGCGTCGGAAGTAAAGTCCCTCGTCCCGACACTGCTGCCGCCGGAAAGGAGCACAAAGTCGGCCCGACTCGCTTCTTCCGCCACCGCGTCGATCAGCTCTTGCTTCGAGTCTCGGATCAACCGCTTCGAGAGCACCGTACCGCCCATTTGTGTGACGATCGCCTCGATCGTATAGGTGTTGATATCCCGAATCTTACCCGGCGAAAGCGGCTCCGATTCCCCCGCGATTTCGTCTCCCGTCGAAAGAATTGAAAAGGTCGGCTTTTTGACCACGGGCACCGTAAAGTACGAAAGCGCCGCGCACATTCCGATCACGCCGGGCGTGATCAACATGCCGCGCCTAAGAAGCGTCTCCCCTTTTTTTGTGTCCTCGCCTTCGAGTACGATGTGGTCGTTGTGCGCCGTACTCTTATAGCAGAGCCTGAGTGTGCCCATCTCTTTTGCGTACTCGATCATGAGCATGCTGTCGGCTCCTTCCGGCACCATTCCGCCGGTCGGTACATAGGCGCATTCGCCCGCGCCGATCGTGAGCGGGGTATACTCACCCATTTTTACTTCGCCGATCATCGTAAGCATCGAAGGCATGCTCTCCGACGCGCCGATCGTGTCCTTTGCGCGCACGGCATAGCCGTCTACGGTGCTCCTTCTGAAAGCCGGAACGTCGTACGGTGTGGGGAGATCCTCTGCGAGGATTCGGCCCGCTGCCGTTGCAAGCGAGACGAGCTCAATCGAGGGAACCACCTCTTTACTTGCCTGAAGCATCCGCTCTACCGCTTCTTCCACCTCGACCGTTTTAAAGAACTTCATAGTTTTTTCCTCTTTCCAACCGAATCACCCGACTGCAAAGTCTCCCCGCTTGCTCTCTCGCATGGGTGACCAGAATCATCGTCGGGCGGTATTCTTGATAATATTCTAATAGGGAGGCTTCGATCTTCTCCGTAAACGCGCGGTCCACATTGGCGGTGGGCTCGTCCAGCATGAGTAGCCCGGGCTGAAAGATCAGCCCTCTCGCCAAGTTCAGCTTTTGCATCTCGCCTCCGGAAAGCCGGTCGGCTCGTTGCTCCATAAGCTCTGTAAGCCCAAAGACTTCCGCACTCCGCTTTACTTTCTTTTTGATCTCGGCGCTCCCCATCCCCCGCACTTTCAGCGGGTACATCAGATTTTGCCTGACGCTTCTTGAAAACATATAAGGCCTTTGCATGACGAGCGTCATCTCTTTTTGCACTTCTTTCACGGTTCGATTCTCATCGTAGGATACCTCGCCTTGAAAATCTTGTTCGA
>CAZFWK010000206.1:0-2975 GCA_964522555.1 uncultured Peptoniphilaceae bacterium
GCGTTGGACTCCCCTGATGGAGTCACGATTTATGCAAAACCATTCAGTTCATTTAGCTTTGTCTATAGTCTGACCCATCTCTCACAAGAGAGTTGGGTCGTTTTTACAGAAATTCCTCCGCGCGGTGACACGATACGTGGTGGTTCGGGAGGAGTTCTCTTTGCTCGGGTGTTTCCGTCTTGCAGCGATCAATCGCGTAGGTGCAGCGTTCGACGAAGCGGCAGCCGGGTTTCGGGTCGATGGGGCTTGGGACGTCGCCTTCCAGCTTGATCCTTTTTCTGCCTCTTTGCACATCGGGGTCCGGAATCGGAATCGCCGACAAAAGCGCTCTTGTGTACGGGTGAAGCGGCTTTTCGTATAACGCATCAGACGGCGCGATTTCCATCATCTTGCCCAAGTACATGACACAGACTCGGTCCGAAATATAGCGCACCATGGAAAGGTCGTGTGCGATAAAGAGCAGCGTGATATCGCGATCGGCTTGCAGTTTCTTTAAAAGGTTGACGATCTGTGCTTGAATGGATACATCCAGTGCGGAGATCGGCTCGTCGCAGACGATAAACTTCGGGTCGAGCGCAAGCGCCCTTGCAACCCCGATCCTTTGGCGCTGTCCGCCCGAAAACTCGTGCGGGAAGCGGTTCGCGTGCTCTTCGTTCAGTCCAACCGTGCGAAGGAGTTCGGCTACGCGCCTCTCCCTTTCCTCCCCACCTTTGTACATCCCGTAGATTTCATACGGCTCCGAGATGATATTCGTTACCGTCATCCTTGGGTCGAGCGAGGCATACGGGTCTTGAAAGATCATCTGCATGTCTTTTCGGATCGCTTGCATTTTAGACTTCGATGCGCTGAACACATCTTGCCCTTCAAACTCGACCGTACCGCCGGTGGGTTCGTAGAGCCTGAGCATCGTGCGCCCGGCAGTGGATTTTCCGCACCCGGATTCTCCTACCAAACCCAAAGTCTCTCCGCGGTAGATATCGAAAGTGAGTCCGTCGACTGCTTTGAGCTTGCCTTTCCCGACATTAAAGTATTTCTTAAGATCCTTTACGCGTACGAGTACGTCGTCTTTCATCCTCTCGCCTCCTCTACCAGCTTTGCTTGCGGATGGTTGAGCCAACACCGGCTGCTGTGCGTGTTCGAATGCGATTCGATCTCGGGGCAATGATCCTTGCAGATTCGCATTGCGCGGTCGCAGCGGTCGTAAAACGAGCATCCCCTAGGCGGAATATACAAGTCCGGCGGGGAACCCGCGATCGAATACAATGGCTCCGCACGGTCCATCGTGAGCTTTGGCACGGCCTTCAAAAGATTGGCCGTGTAGGGGTGCTTCGGATTGTTGAAGATATCGTCCGCAGTCCCCATCTCGAGGATTTGCCCTGCGTACATGACGACGATACGGTCGGCCATATCGGCTACGACTCCAAGGTCATGCGTGATCAGGATGATGGAAGTACCTTTTTCATCCCGAATCTTTTTCATCAGATCCAAGATCTGTGCTTGCACGGTAACGTCTAGGGCTGTGGTCGGTTCGTCCGCGATCAGTAGATCTGGCTCCCCGACCATTGCGATCGCGATCATCACGCGTTGGCGCATCCCGCCGGAAAATTCGTGCGGGTATTGGTTTACGCGTTTTTCCGGTTGCGGAACCGACACGAGCTTTAGCGTATCGATCGCAATTTGATGCGCTTCGGAATCCGAAATCGATCGGTGGCGCCTGAGGCTTTCGGTGATCTGCCTTCCGACTTTCATGGTCGGGTTTAAGGAGGTCATCGGGTCTTGGAATACCATCGAGATATGATTCCCTCTGATTCCTTCGATCTCCCGGTTCGAATATTGCAAGAGGTCTTTGCCTTTAAACAAGATCTCTCCCGTCTTATACACCGCCGGCGGTTGCGGCAACAGTTTAATAATGGAATTTGCCGTAACACTCTTTCCGCAGCCGGATTCGCCCACGATCGCGAGCGTCTCTCCGTTTTTTACATCGAAGGAAATGCCTCGTACAGCCTCCACCTCGCCGAAGAAAGTTTGGAACGAGACGGCCAGATTTTTCACTTCTAAAATTTTGTCCATATTTCCTACTTTCTAAGCCTCGGGTCGAGCGCATCGCGTAAGCCGTCACCCAGGACATTAAACGAGAACATGATCAGCGAAATAAAGATCGCGGGAATAAAGAGCTGATAAAACATATTGACCGCGGCTCCTTGTAAGCCGTCATTTGCGAGTACTCCCAACGAAGGCGTCGGCGGTTGCAGCCCGAGCGACATAAAGCTTAAGGTCGCCTCGGAGAAGATCGCGCGGGGAATGGTCAGCGTCACGTTGACGAGAATCGGTCCTAAAGTATTCGGTAAAATGTGCTTGCCCAAGATAAACATATCTTGCGCACCCAACGAGCGCGAAGCCAGTACATAGTCGTTTTCTTTCAATTGCAATACCTGACCGCGTACGAGAATCGCCATCGGCACCCACCCCGTGATCGTCATCGCGATGACCATCGTGAGAAGGCTAACCCCCTGCTGATTACTAAAGGTTACCGAAAGCAGGATGACGACCAGCATATAGGGAATCGAATAGACGATTTCCGCAAAACGCATCATAAAGGCATCCACTCTGCGGCTTGCCATACCGGCCACGCCGCCAAAGAACACGCCGATCACAAAGTCGAGGAGCGCTGCAAAGATTCCGATGAGAAGGGAGTACCTTGTTCCGATCCATACGCGAGTAAACAGATCGCGCCCGAGCGTGTCGGTTCCGAAGAGGTAGACATTTTTCTCTACCGGCTCACCCGTTTCCGTCACCTCGGTCGTTTCCGTATCCGCTTCCTTTGAGAGCATAAAGCTCGGCGGTTGGTTGATCGAGTCGTAGTCTTGCTGGAAATACGAGTAGCCGCTCAGCATGGGTGCGAAAATCGCCATTACGGTCATAAATAAAATAATTATCAGGCCGGGGATAAATATTTTTTTCTTCATATTTCAGTA
>CAZFWK010000207.1:0-2950 GCA_964522555.1 uncultured Peptoniphilaceae bacterium
AGAGCATGAAGATCTCAGACGGGATTATCGAATCGATCCTGCTGAACGAAGCCTGCAGCTCCGGTTGCGGTTCCTTTATCGAGACCTTCGCAAAATCGCTAAACATGTCGGTTTCGGAATTCCAGGAAGCGGCGCTCTTAGCCGAAAATCCGGTCGACCTGGGCTCTCGTTGCACGGTTTTTATGAACTCCAAAGTCAAACAAGCGCAAAAAGAAGGCGCGACCGTGGGAGAAATCGCGGCCGGACTTTCCTATTCCGTCATCAAAAACGCGATCCAAAAGGTCATTAAAGTCAGAGATCCGAAGAAACTCGGAAAAAACATCGTCGTGCAAGGCGGAACCTTCTATGGCGACGCGATCCTGCGCGCGTTTGAGCTGATCTCCGGAAGGACGGCAACCCGACCGAAGATCGCAGGGCTGATGGGCGCGTTGGGCATGGCGCTGATCGCAAAGGAACGCTCCACCGGCGTGTCTTCCCTTCTCAGCAAAGAGGAAGTCGAAAACTTCTCCTTTACGCAAAAGAGCGCTAACTGCGGCCGCTGCACCAACCAGTGTATGCTCACGATCAACACTTTCCCCAATGGCAAGAAGTTTATCTCGGGCAATCGCTGCGAACGCGGTGCGGGCATCGTATCGGAAAATAGCGAGCTACCGAACTTGTACGACTACAAGTGGAATCGCCTGTTTTCGTATGAGAGCTTATCCGAAGAAAAAGCGCATCGCGGCACGGTCGGGATCCCGCGCGTGCTCAATATATTCGAAAACTATCCCTTCTGGCACACTTTCTTTACGAAATTGGGCTATCGAGTGCAGCTCTCTGTGCCCTCCTCGCGCGAGCTTTACGAGAAGGGCCTCTCCTCCATCACCTCGGAGACCGCCTGCTACCCGGCGAAGCTCGTACACGGCCATATTGAACAACTCATCGAAGACGGCGTGAAGTTTATCTTCTACCCGAGCATCTTCTACGAGAAGAAAGAGTTCAAAAATGCCACAAACAACCTGAACTGCCCGGTTGTCGCAGGGTATCCGGAAGTCATTAAAAATAATGTCGATTCGATTCAAGAAAACGGGGTCGACTTCAGGAATCCGTTCCTGTCGCTCGTCGACAAAAAGAAGCTGAAGAAACGTCTCTACGAAGAGATGGGCGACCTCGGCATCGAACGGCGCCATATGGACAATGCGGTCGACGCCGCATGGGACGAACTCGAGAAATTCCGGTCCGACCTCTTGGAGGAAGGTGCTCGCGCAATTGAGTGGGTTCGCGCAAACGGCAAGAAAGCGATCGTGCTCTCGGGCCGACCGTATCATATCGATCCGGAGATCAACCACGGGATCCCGGGAGTTATCACGGCGCTTGGCTGGGCGGTGCTTTCGGAAGACGCGATCAGTGCGCATACCGACGTGAAGGACCTCCGCGTGCTCGACCAGTGGACGTACCATGCTAGGCTGTATCGCGCGGCGGAAATCGTAGGCGAAGCGGACGACCTCGAGATGGTGCAGCTGAACTCGTTCGGCTGCGGGCTCGACGCCGTCACCACCGACCAAGTCAATGAGATCCTGGCGGCGCACGACAAGATCTACACCGTACTCAAGATCGACGAAGTCAACAACTTAGGCGCTGTAAAGATCCGCATTCGCTCGTTGACCCAAGCTCTGGAAAAGCGCACGAAAAAGGTGCATCGCGTACACAAAGGGTACGACAAGGTCGTCTTCACAAAAGAGATGGCGAAGGATTACACCCTGCTCGCGCCGCAAATGGCACCGGATCACTTCGAAATCTTGAAGGAAGCTTTGCTGGAAGACGGACTCAAGATCGAATTTTTAACCGACATTGGTCGCGATGTGCAAAACGAAGGGCTGATGTATGTCAATAACGACGCCTGCTATCCGTCGATTACCGTTGTAGGGCAGCTACTTCACGCTGTGAAAAGCGGAAAATACGACCCCGATAAGATCGCGCTCGTCATGACCCAAACGGGTGGCGCGTGCCGTGCTTCCAACTATGTCGGCTTTATCCGAAAAGCCGTCGCCGAAGCGGGCTATCCGCAGATCCCGGTCATCGCGCTTTCGATCCAAGGGATCGAAACCTCGCCCGGCTTGCAGTTTAGTATCAAGGGAATCCATCGCTCGGTCATCTCGCTGTTGTACGGTGACCTGATCGTTCGCGTTTCGAACGAAACCAGGCCGTACGAGAAGATCAAAGGCTCTACGGAAATCTTGAAACGCCACTGGATCGAAAAGATCAAAAAGGATATCCGCACGCACAATAAAGCACAGTTTAAGAAGAATGTACGAGACATCGTACACGATTTCAGCATGCTAGAAGTGACCGGCGAAAAGAAACCGAGAGTGGGCATCGTAGGGGAGATTCTGGTGAAGTATCTGCCGGAAGCGAACAATCACCTGCAGCAGCACTTGGAAGAAGAAGGAGCCGAGGTCATCGTACCCGATCTGACCGACTTCTTTATGTACAGCTTCCGAAACTCCAAGCACAAGTACGACCTTTTATCCAAAGGCTACGGCATGAAACTTGCAGCCGACCTCGGAATCCGATATATTGAACACTATAGAAGCATCATTCGAACGGAACTGGAAAACAGCGAGTTCGATGCGCCGCTCAAAGTCGAGCAATTGGAAGAGTTCGCAAAGCCCTTTGTATCCTTAGGGAATCAATACGGAGAAGGGTGGCTCTTAACGGCCGAAATGGTCGAGCTGATCCACGAAGGGGCGGAAAACATCGTCTGCGTGCAACCCTTCGGCTGCCTGCCCAATCACATCACGGGGAAAGGCGTCATCAAGGCGATCCGCAATGTCTACCCGAAAGCGAATATCATCCCGATCGACTACGACCCGGGCGCCAGCGAAGTCAACCAGATCAACCGTATTCGCCTCATGCGGTCGCAAGCAAAAGACAATGTGAAGCAAGTGGTACAACAAAAGAAAATAAAAGT
>CAZFWK010000208.1:0-777 GCA_964522555.1 uncultured Peptoniphilaceae bacterium
TGCTTCCTTTCGAAAGCTTCCGTAGTATCGGGCGATCCGGAAGAACCGGACAATCTCGACAAACAAAATGTCGGTACGTACCGCATTCAAATTAAAGACAAAGACGTAGTCGGAATTCAAGCGCTTGCCATGCATGATATCGCCGTTCAACTGGAAAAAGCGGAGCGCAGAAACGAAAAACTTCCGATCGCAATCACATTGGGTAACAACCCGCTGGTCACCTTCATGGCTTCGACTCCGGTTGGCTATGCGCAAAACGAATACGAGTTCGTAGGCGCGCTGCAAAATGGCGTACCGTTCGAAGTCACGAAAGCGGACACCGCTCCTCATCTCTATGTTCCGGCACACTGCGAAGTCGTACTCGAAGGCTATATCGAGCCGCGCGTTCGTAAAGTAGAAGGACCGTTCGGCGAGTTCCCGGGTTCTTACTCCGGCGCAAGAAACCAATGCGAAGTCAAAATCACACATATCACCCATCGTAACGATCCGATTTTCGAAAACCTGTACCTCGGCGTTCCGTGGACAGAGATCGACTACCTAATGGCGCTGAACACATCGGTTCCGCTATACAAACAACTAAAAGAAACCATGCCGGAAGTACAAGCGGTCAACGCAATGTACACGCACGGAATGGCTGCAGTCGTGTCGACAAAGGTTCGCTACGGCGGCTATGGAAAGGGCGTTGCATTCAAACTCCTTTCGACTCCGCACGGCATGCCGTACACGAAAGTGGTCATCGTAGTAGACGAGTTCGTAGACCCCTTCAACTTGGATCAA
>CAZFWK010000208.1:787-2935 GCA_964522555.1 uncultured Peptoniphilaceae bacterium
GTCGCCATCATCCCGAACTGCCCGGGTATGCCGCTTGACCCGTCGAGCGTTCCCGCAGGAATGCACACGAAGATGATCATCGACGCTACGTCCCCGGTTGCACCGGAAAAGATCGAGAGAGAAACACAGCTTCTCGAAACACCGGTTGACACTCCGAAGTGGGAGAAGATTATCTCCGACTTAATGAAAAACGCATAGACTGAAGAAGGAGGAAAGAACATGAGAAAATGTCCGAGATGTGACTCTGAACAAACCGTCGTCATGACGAAATCGCCGGTAGAAGGCGCATGGGAAATGTATGTATGCGAAGTGTGCCGCTACTCTTGGAGATCGACCGAGAATCCGCAAATCCTTCCGAAGTTTAAGCTCACGGAAGAAAAAATCGCAGGTTTAGGGATTATACCACCGGTACCGCCGCTGGATCCTGATGTAAAGATGTAGTTTTGTCGGACATCTCATCGGAAATACACCGGCGAGATGTCCTATTTTTTTGAAAGCGGGTGACATATGAAAGGAAAAACAAAGGAAATCGGGCTGATACTGGGAATTGCGGTCGCCTTGATCATCAACTTCGCACCGATTCCGGGGCTGGAAGGCGCAGGAAAGACCTGCCTGGCTCTGACGATGATGACCATCGTATTTTGGTCGTTCCAGATCGCACAGTCCGGCTACACCTCGGGACTTCTCTTGGCGCTGTTTATCATATTAGGCGTCGCTACACCGGATGTCGTGTTGTCACCGTGGGTCAAACCTACGATGTACCTCGTAATGGGCGCGTATTTGATCGCAGACGCGGTGAAAATATCGGGCCTCGGTGAAAGAATTGCTTACTTTTTTATCCTGCGATTCGTAAAGGACTTTAAAAGCGTCATTATCGCAGTGTTTTTACTTACGTTCGCGCTCAGCTTGCTGATTCCGCATCCGTGGCCGAGAGCGTTTATGATCATGGCGGTTATGAAAGTGCTCATCGATTCCGCTAATGTACCGCCGAAAGACGCGGTCATCATCGGGTTCTCCGTATTTGCGGCATCCGTACCGGTCTCGATGATCTTCTTAACGGGCGACTCCGTTATCAACCCGCTTGCGGTTGAGCTTTCGGGCGAAGCCATGGGGTGGATCGATTACTTTATCATGATGGGGCCGCCGATGATCGTGGCGTCCATCATCACATGTATTTTGATCTTGGTACTCTTTAAGCCGTCGCAAGAGATCGTCGTAAATCGCGAGGCGCTGATCGAGAAGCAAAAAGCGCTGGGTCCGATCACGAAACTCGAAATCCGCACGATCGTTTGGTTGGTGATCGCCATCGTATTGTGGTTGACCGACAGCATCCACGGCATCAATATCGGTTGGATCACGATGCTGATTCCGATGCTGATGAGCTTGCCGATTGTGGGCGAGGTTTTGACCCCCGCAAGTTGGAAGACCATTCCGTTTAACGTATTCATGTTCCTTACGGCTGCCATGTCGATCAGCGCGGTCGGAGGGGCGACCGGCATGAACGCATGGATCGCCGACGTGTTGTTCCCGGCGGTACTGCCTACGAATCCGTTCATCCTCGCATTTTTGATCGCCGTGATCGGAATCGCGATGCATATGCTTTTGGGTTCGGTCATCGCGGTCATGGGGATCGCAATCGCTGCGGTACTTGCAGGAATTGCGGCTACCGGGGCTGCCATTTCCCCGATCGTAGCCAGCATGATGATCTATATTTCCGTAGGGATCCACTATATCTTCCCCTTCCAACATCTCAACACACTGGTCGGGCAGGGGCCTGAAAACGGCGGATACGGACAAGCGGAGACGATCAAACTGGGAATTCCGTTAACCATCGTCGTGTTCATCGTCGAAGCGGTCGCGGTGGCGTGGTGGATGGTAATCGGGTATCTATAAGAAGGAGTATAATATGAGAATAGTGGTTGGCATATCCGGAGCCAGCGGTGCGGTGCTTGGGCTTCGCACGCTGCAGGCTCTGGCCGAACATCCGAATATGGAAACGCACCTGGTCATCACCGACAGTGCCGCCCGTACGTTTCGCGCGGAGCTGGACATGGCGGTGGAAGACGTACACCAATACGCGACCCATATTCACGAAAACTGGGATATCGGCGCGCTTCCTGCAAGCGGCTCCTATGTAACCGACGGCAT
>CAZFWK010000209.1:0-2848 GCA_964522555.1 uncultured Peptoniphilaceae bacterium
CGTTAGGAGCGTTCTTAAACTTCGTAGCGATCCTACTTCTGTTCACCTTCTTTATCACCTCGGCAAACTCGGCGACCTTTGTACTGGGAATGCTCACGCAGCAAGGGGACCTGGAACCGGACAACAAGAGAAAGACGATCTGGGGAATTTTGCAAGCGGCACTTGCGCTCTCCTTAATGATCGGGTCGGCGAATGGACTGCAGATGCTTCAGACGATCTCGATTATCGCGGCCTTCCCGTTCTCCATGATCATGATGGCATCGATGGTCGCGCTAAACAAAGCGCTTAAGACCGACGAGTCCATTATCAGATTGAAAAATATCGCCCCAAAAAGCGGAAACAAAATACAGGAGGAAATGGTATGAAATTAGAAATCGGCAATTTTTCTGTGAAGGATGTCGTTTTTGGCGAGACCACGGAATTCAAAAACGGAGTCCTTACCATCAATAAAGAAGAAGCGATCGCCTTCATTAAAGAAGATTCCCACATCACCAGTGTAGAAATCGAGATCGCGAAACCCGGCGACGATACGCGTATTGTTCCGATCAAAGAAGCGGTCGAGGCGAGAGTTCGTGTAGACGGCAGACCGCTATTCCCGGGCGTTACCGGCGATCTGGCACCTTGTGGCGAAGGTCGCGTACATGCACTAAAAGGTATGAGCGTAATGGGTGTCGGCGGAACCTGGGGATCGTTCGGAGACGGACTCGTCGACATGGGCGGCGAAGGGCAAAAATACACGCTATTCGGTACGCTTATCAATGTCTGCCTCGTCATCGAAACCGACGAAGAATACGAATACCGCGAGCAACAAAAGAAGAACCACGCAATTCGTTGGGGAAGCCATCTGTTTGCGGAATACCTCGGGAAAACCGTACAGAATCAGGAGCCGGAAGAAGTGGAAACCTTCGACCTCCCGCCTGTTCTCAAGAGAAGCGAAACCGTAGACAGCCTGCCTTCCGTCGTACTCGTCATGCAACCGCAATCGCAGATGGAAGAAATGGGCTACAACGACCTGATCTACGGATGGGACCTAAACCACTTCGTGCCGACTTTCATGCATCCGAATGAAGTACTGGATGGCGCGATTATCGGTGGAAGCTTTATGCCATCCTCGTCCAAATGGGCGACGTACGATATGCAAAACTTCCCGACCATCAAAGAATTGTACAAAGAACATGGTAAAACTCTGAACTTCCTCGGCGTAATCATGTCGAACCTGAATGTATCGCTCGAACAAAAGGAGCGCTCGGCGATCTTTGTGGCGCAAATTGCGAAATCGCTCGGCGCGGACGGTGCGATCGTAACGGAAGAAGGCTACGGAAACCCCGACGCCGACTATATCCGATGCATCGTAGCACTGGAAGATGTGGGCGTAAAAGTCGTTGGGATCAGCAATGAATGTACGGGAAGAGACGGCGCTTCGCAACCGCTCGTCGTGCTCGATGAAAAAGCGAATGCGCTGGTATCCAGCGGAAACGTGTCGACCTTGATCGACCTTCCGGCGGCAGCAAAAGTGATCGGATGCCTGGAAGCGCTCGGACGAGACGGACTCTCCGGCGGCTGGGAAGGCGACGAGATCTTAGGGCCGTCCGTTAGAGAAGACGGGTCCATCATCATGGAAAACAATGCAATGTTCTGCGGCGATCAGATTGCCGGTTGGTCCACCAAGACCATGAAAGAGTTTTAGGAGGAGAACCATGAAAAAAGCGATTCTGTACATCAATCAATTTTTTGCGGGCATCGGCGGGGAAGATAAAGCCGACTTCGAACCCGAATTACGAGAAGGAAAAGTAGGCCCGGCACTTGCGCTCAGCAACGCACTCGATGCGGAAATCACCCACACGATCTGCTGCGGCGACAACTTTATGGGATCCAATACGGAAGAAGCGATCGAGCGGATCATCGCAATGCTTGAACCGTTAGAGTTTGACGTGTTCCTAGCCGGCCCCGCGTTTCAAGCCGGACGCTATGGCGTGGCATGCGGAAACATCTGTAAAGCGGTACACGAGCACTTCGGCGTACCGGTGGTCACCTCGATGAACGTGGAAAACCCCGGGGTCGAAATGTTCAAACGCGATATGATCATCACAAAGGGCGGCCACTCCGCGAAACAAATGAAGCCCGACACGGAATCGATGGCAAAGGTTGCGAACGCATTCTTGGAAGGCAAACGAGTCGGACCTGCGGAAGCCTACGATTACTTCGAGCGCGGAATCCGCGACCAAGTCTGGCTGGATCCGCCCGTAACGGCAGCCCGCCGCGGTGTCGATATGCTCTTGAAAAAGCTCAATAATGAGCCCTATCAAACGGAGCTTCCGATTCCCAAGAAAGACATCGTCCCGATTGCACCACCCATTAAAGATCTCACCAAGGCGAGAATTGCGATCTTAAACACCGGAGGAATCGTGCCGGTAGACAACCCGGACCGCATCCAATCCGCTTCGGCAACTCGCTGGGGAAGATACGACGCTTCCGAAATGGCGCGCTTGCAAGGCGGCGAGTTTAAGACGATCCACGCAGGATTCGACCCGGCAGCAGCGGACGCGGACCCGAATGTAATCGTCCCGTGGGATGTAATGAAAGACATGGAAAAAGAAGGCGTATACGGCTCCTTGCACCCCTACTTCTATTCGACCGTCGGAACCGGAACCACACAAGCGGAAGCCGCACGGATGGGGAAAGAAATGCTCGAGAAGCTAAAGGAAGACAAGGTAGACGGCGTCCTGATGGTCTCCACCTGAGGCACTTGCACCCGTTGCGGAGCAACGATGGTAAAAGAAATTGAAAGAGCCGGCATGCCGATCGTCCAATTGTGTAACCTCGTACCGGTAGCGCTAACCGTCGGATC
>CAZFWK010000210.1:0-537 GCA_964522555.1 uncultured Peptoniphilaceae bacterium
CCGACTTATGCGAAGAGTTTGGAACTGAAGGGCGACGAGCAACGCGTATACGTTGAAAAGCAAGACGACGTTACGAAAAACTACGCAATTTCCTTGGTGACAAGGGCCGACAATCAAGACAGCGAGGGAATCCAAGCGCTCATCAAGCACCTGAAGAGCGATAAAGTAAAGCAATTCTTGATCGATAAGTACGGCTGGGCGAGCACCCCTGCGTTTTAGACACGAGTAGAGTCCAATGAAAAGCTATCGAGAAGAGCTGCATTTCAACATTCCTAAGCGCCGCGGCTTGGTCAATATCACACGTGAGGTTCAAGCGGCGATCGACAAGAGCGGGGTGAAAGAAGGGCTGGTGTTGGTGAACGCCATGAATATCACCGCGAGCGTTTTTATCAACGACGACGAGAGCGGTTTGCATGGCGATTATGAACGCTGGCTGGAAGGCCTGGCACCGGAGAAACCGTACAACCAATACGCGCACAACGGCTACGAGGATAATGCCGATGCCCACTTGAAACGAACGATTATGGGGCGGGAGAC
>CAZFWK010000210.1:547-2796 GCA_964522555.1 uncultured Peptoniphilaceae bacterium
ACTACGAATTCGACGGAAAAAGAAACAAGCGAGTCCTGATTAAGATCATCGGGGAATGAGAGGATGGGACCGGCATGGGTTATGTGCCGGTCTTTCCGATTCCGGCTTGTGATTAGGAGGTTCGTAATAGAAAAGACATCGTTTTCTTCCGCATGTATGTCACAATGAAAGCGGAAAGGGAGATAGCATGCAATACTCATTTGAACTCTACGATCGGGACCGGAAAACACACTCCGAAGCGATCGCGCAAAGAAAAGGGCTTACGACAACTCTACTCACGGACTTATTGATTCACGGGGAATATGCGGAGTTGTATTTTGTATCCAACGAAAAGACGCAAAATCTCCAAACGACTGTCGAATACAATGATGATATCCTACGAAATCTTTATACAAAGCTTCCGCGCATTGCACAAGAAGCTTTTTTGATCGAGGTAATCGGTACAGAGGTGCATAGTTCGAGTGAGCTGGAGTCGGTCGCGGTATCGTTGCAAGAGGTCATCGCGATTACGAAAAATCTAATGTATGAAGAATCATCGAACGACCGGCGTTTGGAAAGCTTGATCCGCTTGTATACGAATCTGGCGTCTTCGCGAGTGGAATTCCCAAAGGACAGTACCGCGTTTCGCCAACTTTGCGACCCGATTACCGTGCCGGAGAAAGGGGATATCAACTCCCCGGGCGATCGAATTTTGCATAGCGTTCGAAATTTTGCGAAAAAGAAGAATCCGGTAACCGGCGAAGTGATCCATACCGGACTGTTTTCCGAAGATGCAGTTATGGTTGCGATCGACCGGATGTTGACTTTTTTGGCGAACCAAGAGATCAATCGGTTGGTTCGGATCGCGATCGCGCACTACTACTTTCAGTATATCCACGCTTTTCACGATGGCAACGGGCTGACCGGAAGAGTGATCAGCAGTCTCTTATTGTCGGATTCCCTTCATCCGATCTCCGCGATGTCGTTTGCAAAGGGCGGGCTGCTGAAGCGAGAGGAATATTTGAGTGCAACTCGCATCACCGATAAGCTGGAGAGTTCGGGGGAGATGAATTACTTTATCGATACCTTTCTCGCCATTCTGATCACGGGGCAAGAAAACCGGATCCAGTCGTTACAGACAAAAAAGGAACAGCTTGAAAAAGTAACCGAGTACTTCGGTGCGTTGAAAGGAGGTAGACACATTACGAGTGCAATGGAGGGGATTCTATTGAACCTCGGGCAAAACCGGATTTTTGATTTCGAACCGGGCCTATCCGTTGCGGAGCTCGCGATCCAGCAGGATTGCTCCGAGTACTCCATCCGAAAAGAATGCGCCAAACTGCGCTTAAGCGAGTATCTCGAAGTTACAAAGAAAAGACCGACAACCTATACACTTCACAATGATTTTGTACAGAGAATTCTATCGATGCAGTAATCAGACCTTCGCATCGATAATAAGGAAAGGATTAAGATGAAAAAGCGAACCATTCTATGGGTACTGGCATTATTTTTACTAATTACGAAACCGGCATACGCCGACAGCCCGAAGCGAATTGAGGGAAGCAACCGATTCGAGACGGCTGTACAGATCAGCAAAGAAACTTTTGAAACAAGTCGGTTTGTCTTGATCGCGAACGGGAGAAACTATGTGGACGCACTCCCTGCCTCGACACTGGCAAACCACTTGAAAGCGCCGATTTTGCTCACGGAGGCGGGCTCGCTTCCCGAAGCAACTTTGGCGGAGATCACACGCTTAGGCGCGGAAGATGCGTATGTATTGGGCGGAGAAACCACTGTGGACCCTGCTGTGGTTGAAAAGCTACGCGCGAAGGGATTGGTCGTAAGCCGCATCGGCGGTGCAGATCGATACGAAACCTCCGAACTGATCTTGGATGAAATCGCCCGAAATAGCGCAGTCGAGCAAGTGTTGCTTTCCGCGACGGTTGCAGACGCCGTCTCCAGTTCAGCCTACCGAGGGAGTACGGTACCGCTCCTGCTAATCCGAAACGATAATCCTTCGAAGAAGGTGACGGATCTTACCGCAGAGAAAATTGTATTGGGTGGGGAAAACTCCGTTTCTGCCAATACGTATGAACAAGTAGCTGCCACGAAAAGAATCGGGGGAAGCAACCGATTCGAAACCGCGGTAAATTTGGCAGAGCTTTTCCGAGAAAAGAGCGGGTCAACCAATGCGTTACTCGTCAACAGTACGGAATTTGTGGATGCATTTACCGCAACCACTTACGCCTATGCCCATAATTACAGCATAC
>CAZFWK010000211.1:0-2787 GCA_964522555.1 uncultured Peptoniphilaceae bacterium
AAAACCTTGATACTAATACATTTATTGCACCCATCACTATTATGACACGTTCCCCCGTAGTGTGCCAGACATATCCTCCATGCGCGACATTGTCATTGTCCCAGCCGAACGCAGCCGCTTCCACCGCCTGCAATGCATACACCTGGTATGGTCGCATCAACATATGCCTTCGGTTTTCTTCCTCTTTTGCTTCATCGATCACAAGATAGTCGCCTACCATCTGATGCGCCATCGGGATCATTAAGAAGTGTTCGATCACTTTATCCCACTTTGTGATCGGCTTATTGTTCTTATCGGACCACCGAAAGACAAAGCTTAGGTTAAAATCTTTCGCCGACTTCGGCGTGGCAAAATAACGCGTATCGATATCCGATGTGATAATCATCATCTGCGAAAAGGCCATAAAATTGTGAGTGTACTCACCGTCACGATAATAGCGGATAAACTGACCGAAGGCTTCGTCCAGCGGTTGGTCCGTTCGCTTTTGTTCGATATTGATTAGCGGTAACCCGTTAATGAGTAAAATTAAGTCGAACCGATTCCCAAAAGGCGTTTCTACTTCTCGCGCGATTCGATAGGTGGAATCTCCACCGCGCACCTCTGCTTTTTTGAAAATCGTCAGGGTAATCTGTTCTCGAGTTATACCTGGGTGATTATCCCGGTAGATTCCGTCAATCTTTCCTTTCGATTCTTCGATCGCCAGAACCTTTGCCGCTTCATAACTGTTTGCGATCTGTCCAACCTTTGCCATCACCTGAGCGAACTCATTATCAGAAAGGGGCACCCCTTCCAATTGGTCCGCATTGATTCGATTTAGCTCCCCGCGCCAATGCGTGATCAGGTCACTTACAGTCACTTTACGTTTGGTTCCATCTAGTTGCGTAGGCGCTTCCCATTTGTATTTTTGCAGCTCTGCCACAAAGTGATCCTGAAATTTCCGTTCCGAATAATCGCTATTTCCCCTGGCCAATGCTTACGCTCCTTTCTAGATGAACATTTCATTTAGGTATGCTTTTTTGATATTCTGTAATTTTTCGAGCTTACGTTGATGAAGGGTGATGAGGTTATCAAATGATAAAAAAAGCTCACCTATTCTTTGTTGTTCTCGGATATTTAGAGGTATCCTGAATTCTGAATTCGACACAAGGTTCCAATCTGCTCGAGGCATTTTTGTGCCTATGGACTGGTTGGTAACTTGAGAGAATTTTGTGGATTGAATGAGTGTGTAGAGATATTTACTATCCGTATTGTTACTTCGAATAACCCAAAAATCTCCTACAACGATGCCAGAAAACCATGCAATTAACCAATTCTTAAGATATGGTCTAAGCTTCCCATACAATACGTCGCCCTTTTGAAACAGCAAACCAGTTTTCTCAGAATGCTTTTCAGACAGATCTTTGTTGATCGTTCCACATCCTGAATCAATATCTTCATACTCAATTCGAGGAATATCCTTCAAGCTTGAAATTTTCACACTTCGATAAGCAAGTTCCCCCAACTTACGCTGTTCCCAAGTGAAAGAAAAAGCCAAGGACGATTATGCCCTTGGCTGTACTATGTTATTCACAAAAATGACTAGACTGCGCATTTTGCGGATTTTTAGTCATATTTGATTTTTATTTCCGCCATCCACTTCGGCAACTCGCCATTTAACGCCATAATGTGTCTGAGTTGGCTCTTATGCGTTTGGTCCTTCGCGTTTTCAAAGTCGACACTTCTCGCCAATTCGTCCATAAATGGAACGACATCGGGCTTCGATCTCTCATACGCTTCTACCGATTCGAGTAGCGCGTTTTCTTGAATCCCCCAATTCTCTGAAAACTCATAGATTTCATGATTTCTCTTCCGGAGTTTCCAACGATCGAAAGCAACATCAAAATGGATTGAACTCTCTACATGCCCAACCACCAACTCCGTGTCGACAAATTCTTTTATGAGCACGGCTTGCTCATGCTCTCCCATGTCGCTTAGCTCTTGAATTTGTTCATGGATAATTCGAAGTGTCTCGGAATCGACTTTTTGATATTCGCTATCCGTATTCACTTTTGCTCCGATTAGACTGAGTATATGAGCGGCGTCGATCACCTGGGTACCCGCTAATTTTGTCTTTCCTTCCAGCGGTATCACATCGGTGATCGATTCTTCTCCTTTCGGTTTCAGGTTTTTATAAGCACCTACATAACGTAGCCAGTTGTGTTCGTCGATTCCGAAAGTCGTATCATCCCAAGAATACTCGTAGTATTGCATAACGAGATTCAATTGGTCGGATGCATCTCGAAATGCCTTGAGGAATTCTTTCTTGATTGGTAGATCGTGTTCGATACTTGCCCAGTCTGTGGGGTCCGGTAAGATTTCACGCATTGCCTCAGCCAAAATTGCAAACTTCTCAACCGATGTCGGATACGTGTCCACAATGGCACGGCTACTCTTTCCTCCGCTCCCATACAATTCCAAGGCTCGGTTTACGCTTTGTTCGGTTATAGCAGGCAGTTGAAAGTTGATAATACTCCCAAACTCCTTGGTTTTTCCGAAAATCCGATTCGTGCGCGAATAGGCTTGAATTAGTCCTTGCAATTGTAGTCTCCGATCTACGTATAGCGTGTTAAGCCGTTTCGAATCGTAGCCGGTCAATAGCTGCTCGGCAACAATAACTAAGTCGATGTTCTTAGGATTTCTTCCGCTTCCCCCTCTCGTCGCTCTCTCTACGATATCCTCAAAATATGCACTTTCTCCATGCTTTTTGTCTCCTGCAACGAATTCGATACCGGTAAAGCTTCCGTAATC
>CAZFWK010000212.1:0-2786 GCA_964522555.1 uncultured Peptoniphilaceae bacterium
TTCACATGCGACGCGCGCCATCGGGTCTTGCGCCAAAATGGCGTCCAGGATCGCATCCGATACTTGGTCGCAAACTTTATCGGGGTGGCCTTCCGTTACGGATTCCGATGTAAAAAAATGTCTTCTCATATTTCCTCCTAAAAAAACCTTACCCAAGAGGGTAAGGTTTAGTCTTATCTCTCAGGCATGCCTGCAGGATGTAGCACCTAACCGAATAGGTTGCCGGGCTTCACAGGGCCTGTCCCTCCACCGCTCTTAATAAGATGTATTCGATTTGAAATTATCGTACCATTCTCATGCCGACTTTGCAACTAGTCCTTTGCCAAAAGGCACACGGCGGTACTTGCGATTCCCTCTTCTCTTCCGACAAAGCCGAGCCATTCCGTCGTGGTCGCTTTAATGCCAACGCGGTCTGCAGGTATTCCCAGTAGCTTTGCGATATTTTCTTTCATCTGCGGGATATGGGGCAGCATCTTCGGCTTCTGCGCGATGATGACGGAGTCGATGTTTTCGATCCGAAATCCTTTTTCCGCGATTCTTTCGCTTACGCGCGCTAAAAGCAGCAGGCTCGAAATGTCTTTGTACGCGGGGTCGTTGTCTGGGAAGATCGTGCCGATGTCGGGCTCTCCCGCCGCCCCCAAAAGCGCGTCCATGATGGCGTGCACGAGCACATCCGCATCGGAATGCCCTAAGAGTCCCACTTCATGGGGGATCGCTACCCCTCCGATGATGAGCGCGCGCTCCTTCGCAAAGGCGTGTACATCGTAGCCCGTTCCTACTCGCATCGTTCTTCCTCCCTCGCGATCCCTTCGCCGATAAACAGATCGGCGCGGGTCGTGATCTTGATATTGGTATCTCGTCCTCGAACCAACTGCACGGGTTTCCCCAGTTTTTCCACAATCGAGCAATCGTCGGTGCCGTTGATGCCCTCTTCCCTAGCGCTTTGGTACGCGTACTTGAGAAGCTCCGTGTGAAAGCCTTGCGGTGTCTGCACGCGGTACAACTTCGAGCGGTCGGGTGTCGCCACGACGCTTAAATCTTCCCGCACGATCTTCACCGTGTCCGTTACCGGAATGGCCAGCGCGCAGGCGCCCTTTTCGATCGCACACTCGGCTACTTTCAAAACATCCTCCACGGTTACAAAAGGTCTCGCGCCGTCGTGAATCAGCACGAGGTCGCTTTTTTCATCCAAGATCGAAAGCCCGCGCTCTACCGAATCGTGCCTTTCTTTCCCGCCCGTCACAAACTTCACCGCGCAAGAAAAGTCCAGTTCCTTTACGACCTCTCGGATCGCTTCCTCTTCCTGCGAGCGGATCACGAGTACCAGCTCATCGATCCAATCGATGCGTGCAAATCGACAGAGCGTCCTTTTTAGAACGCTCTGTCCTGCAATCGCTAAGTGTAATTTGCCGTCTTTTCCCATGCGCCTACCGGAGCCGGCGGCACTGATCACGACGGATACAAATTTTTCGTCCAGCATACTCTCTCCCGGGTCGGTTGTAAGCGTACGGCTTACTTAGGCTTGGCGAAGATCATCTTTCCCGCCGAGGTTTGTAAGATTGAAGTTACCAGCACCTGGATCGTGTGCCCGATATGCCTGCGCCCGTTTTCGACGACGATCATCGTGCCGTCATCTAAATACGCGAGGCCTTGATTGTGCTCTTTTCCGTCTTTGATGACGGTGATGGTCATCTCTTCACCGGGGATCACGATCGGCTTCATCGCATTTGCAAGATCGTTGATATTCAGCACTTGGATCCCATGTACATTGGCCATTTTGTTTAAGTTGTAGTCTGTCGTTACGACTTTCCCTCGCAGGTCTTTTGCCAGGCGGATCAGCTTTGAGTCGACCTCGGGGGTGTCTTCGTAATCCTTGTCCGAGATGATCACGTGGATCCCGTCGGATTGCTTGATCTGATTGATGATATCAAGCCCTCTTCGGCCTTTTTGCCTCCGCAAACTGTCTTGCGAGTCTGCGATATGTTGCAGTTCCAGTAATACGAATACCGGGATCACGATATCGCCTTCGAGAAAGCCCGCCTCGATAATCTCCGCGATCCTCCCGTCGATGATGACGGAGGTGTCGAACACTTTCGGTTCGATGTCTTGCCTCGTCTTTTTTTCCTTCGCGGGCACTCGCACGCGTTGCAGAGCGCCTTGTAGTTCGTCTCGTTTTGTCGATCCGATCGACACCCCGATATACCCGAAGATCAGGTAGATCGCGGCGATCAGGATCAGCCGAAGGACGCTCCCCACGACGGGGATCCCCTCCAGTGCGAGGCCGATCGGCTGGCTGATCAAGGATGCGATCACAAGCCCCAATATGAGGCCGACTCCTCCCAACATAATTTGTGAAGCCGGAGTTTGTTCCAGCTCTTGTTCCACTGCGCGTGCGATACGGCGAATCAAACGCATGATCGAGTCGGTCAATAAAAAGAATATAATTCCAAAAAGTAAAATCGAACCGACATAAGCGATCAGGGTTTGCGTCGTGCCGACGAGTTTGATCACGTTCAGTTCTTTCAATAAAAACACGAACAGACCACCCAATAAGCTGCCGACCATTGCGATCACAGCTCTCATGATTCTGTTAACCATAGTTTCACTCCCTTCTATAAGTAAAGTATAAGAAGAAATTGTCAGCAAATTATGTGCTGACAATGCTCTCTTCTATTCTACGATCCATGGTTCCGGGGTCCAAGTCCTCGATGATAATCATCTCCGAAATCAGGATGTTTTTGGCACTTGTCAGCATCTTTTTTTCCCCGGTAGACAGTCCCTTTTCT
>CAZFWK010000213.1:0-2752 GCA_964522555.1 uncultured Peptoniphilaceae bacterium
CGGATTCCAGCAGGTCGTAGGCTACGCCTGCCACAAAGAAGAACAAAAACAGCAGATTGATCAGAGTCTTTCCCCTTTCAGGCGATCGGATCAGGGATGTTACAAAGACGGAGAGGCTCAAAAACACCAAGTTTACCAGCAGGATCACGACTGAGTATTGCAGGATCAGTTTGTCGATATTCTGCCCGTGCGATGCGGTTTCTACCGCGATCTTGCTGATCACAAAATTGCTTACGGAGTACAAGAGCAGGTAAACCGCCGCTGCGGATAATTTCTTGGTCAGCACTTGTGCTCTCGTGCGCGGTTTCGTGAAGAGAAAGTCGGCGGTTTTGTCCACAATTTCGTCGGTTACGATACCGGCACCGAGGTTCATCGCAAAGATCGCACCGCAGATCATGACTAAAAACCCGATTACGGTGTAGTAATCCGCCACTTTTGTGATGTCGATTCCGACCATTCCAAACATGGCGAGGATGATCTTTGGGAATTTGTCGAAAAAGTCGGTCAGATCCATGGCGGCAGCGCCGGTAAACCCTTCGTATTTCACCATTCCCGCGTAGATCAGCGCCCCTACGCCGAGCAGCCAAAAAAGAAAGCTCTTCGTCCTGGTTTTCAGTTCCCGTATTACGATATTCATACTACACCTGCTTTGCGTCTGCACGCGTGAATTTTAGATAGGCGGATCCGATACTCAGGATGAGCACCGCTACCGCGACCCACACATAACGAGCCTCGTATCCCCCGTTTTTGAATACATAAAAGGGTTCAAAGTACTGAAGCGGTGCGATGACTCGAAGCTCTTCTTTTCCGACTAAATTGTGAAGGGTGCCGGTAATGAAGGCCGCGATTCCGCCGATTGTAGCAAGCCCCGCAACGGAGCGGATACGCTTAAGCATGACGGATAAGAACACGCCGATTCCCACAAACACCAGTTCCAAAAATAGGAGCGAGAGTCCTGCCAGTAGAAAGGCACCGTCGACCCTCTCTTCGATCCCGGTAAACGGGAGGACCCATACCCAGGCGATCATATAGAAGAGATTGGAGACGAGTACCCACACGCAAACGGCCGAAAGTTTTGCGAGAAAGATCTCGGTTCGAGTGGCCGGCTTCGAAAACAGAAAGTCCTGACTCTTGGTGCGCCTCTCTCGGTAGAACGAGGCAACCGAGATCGTGAGCGCAAAGATCGCCCCCATCAGCCCGAAATAGGTAAACCCGAAATTGTAGAATCCGCGAAAGGAGAAGATGTCTCCGAGCATACCGAACATCTGCACAAATTGCGGTGGGAAACTCTGTAACATGACTTCCAATTCCGCTTTCGAGCCCGAGTATAACGGATATACGCCCCAGATAAAGAGAAGCATGGTGCCGGTGATTGCGCTTGTCCAGATCAAAAAAGATCGGAAAAGTGCTTTCAATTCAAATCGAAAAATATTCATCTCGTCTTACCGATAATAATGTAGGAAGACTTCTTCCAGATCCGGCTCGGACAGGTCGAGGTCTGTGAGGGACAGCATTTGCAGCGTCTCTAAAAGCGCTCCGATCTCCCCTTGGTACAAAAAACTCACCGCGTTTTCTTCAAGATGTCGCTCGGACATCCCCGGGAGCTGCCAGTCTTCGGGTAGACTTGTGCCTTCCTTTAGTTGCGCGCGTACCTTCTTATAGGTATGCGACAATTCGGAAATTTTCCGCGTTTCGATAATCGTCCCTTCTTTGATAATGGCGACTCGGTCGCACAGCTTTTCCACTTCGCTCAAAATATGGGACGAAAACAAAACGGTGGCGCCTCGCGCATTCTCTTCTTTGATCAGTTCGAAGAAAGTCTTTTGCATCAACGGGTCGAGTCCCCCGGTGGGTTCATCGAGAATGATCAACTTCGGATTGTGCAAGAGCCCTTGGATGATCCCGACTTTTTTCTTATTGCCGAAGCTCATGTCTTCGATTTTTTTATTGAGGTCGAGGTCGAGCACAGAGGCAAGCTCTTGGATTCGTTCGGTGCAGTCTTTCCCGTAAAAGCTTGCCGAATAGCGAAGCAAATGTTTTGCTTTCATATTGTCGTAATAAAACACTTCAGATGGCAGATACCCGACCATCCCGAGAACTTCCTTATATTCCTTTTCACAGTCGAGCCCGAAGACGGTCGCCTTTCCGCTCGTCTTTCGTATCAGCGCGAGGATCGTCCGGATCGTGGTCGACTTTCCTGCTCCATTTGGGCCGATAAACCCGAAAATTTCGCCTTCTTCGACCGTTAGGTCGACATTTTCGATTCCTCTCGCTTTGCCGTAATATTTTGTGAGTTTTTCCGTTTCAATCGCGTACATAGTGCCCTCCCCTCGCTTTCACGATTATTATAGCATGTAAAAAGTAAAGAAAAATCACTTTGACAGCGCATCGGTTTAAACCCGCTTATAACTTATCGAAACTCTTGACAATCAGTCGTTTTTCCGATAATCTAGCGGTAATGGGGGGTGCCCCTTTTTTTCTATTTTTTGCTTTACGTAAAAGGAGTGTAAATTATGAAACGAATCGAATGGTACGGCGGACAAGGGGTACCACTGGAAATGCACAAAGTGAGGATCGTCCAAAAGCTCGAACTTCTTCCCGTTGAAGATCGAGCGCGCATTATGGAGGAAGCGGGTTTTAATACTTTCTTGTTGGACAATCGAAATGTGTTCTTGGATATGCTTACCGACAGTGGCGTCAATGCGATGAGCGATCGCCAACAATCTGCGATGCTGATGGCGGACGACAGCTA
>CAZFWK010000214.1:0-2749 GCA_964522555.1 uncultured Peptoniphilaceae bacterium
ACCGACGGAAGAAACTTCCCCGACAGCCTGACGACCGGCGTGTATGCGATGCAAGAAAAGATGCCGATCCTACTGGTCGGAACCACTTTGGACAAAGCGACCACCGACTTCCTGAAGGAAGTAAAGGCGACCAATGCAGTGGTTGTGGGCGGTGTGAATTCCGTATCGCTCGATATTTCGAAGGGCTTAGAAGCTTCCGTATTTGTAAATCGCATTCAAGGGCCGGATCGATACGAAACGGCAGTGCGCATGGCGGAGCGCTATGCAGGTACCCCGACTACTGCGGTGATCACGAGTGGGGAAAACTATCCGGACGCGCTCGTGGCGGCTACACTTGCGAACGAAGAAGGTGCACCACTCCTGTTGACCAGAAAGGCCGAGATGAGCAACACCGTTACGAATTACCTCAAGTCCAAAGGGATCTTGAAGGGCATCGTAATCGGCGGGCCGAGCTCGGTCGAGGATAAAGTACTCGATTTCTTCAAATAATCGAACCAAGCAGCTGTTTCCGAGCACCGTGGGAACAGCTGTTTTTTTGTCGAAAACGGGTATCAGTTTACTGACCCGGAAAGGGGGATACGCATGAAATGGTTACTGTTGTTACCCATACTCATCCTGATGGGATGTAGTGCGAATATTTCGAAACCCGATGACACAGAAGGAGAAGCTACACAATCGCCGTCATCCGACGAAATGACTCTGACTGTAACGGAAGCAAGTGAGACGATTTATTTTGCGGGCGGGTGCTTTTGGGGAGTGGAAGCGTATTATGACCGACTTCCCGGCGTAATCGCCACAACATCCGGCTATGCGAACGGCCATACAAAAAACCCGACCTATCGAGAGGTCGTAGGAGGCGACACGGGATACGCCGAGACGGTAAAGGTTGAATACAATCCGCATATCATCTCGCTTGAAACATTGGTCGCGGCGTACTTTCGCATCATCGACCCGTTTACGATCAACCGGCAAGGAAACGACATCGGGCACCAATATCGAACGGGCATTTATACGACGAGCGAGTCGGATGCAAAACGCGTGGAGGCGGTTGTCTCGCGCGAGCAGAAGAAACACGACCGAAACTTCGCGGTTGCCCTCGAAAGTCTGACCGCTTTTACCGATGCGGAAGACTATCATCAGGATTATCTGATCAAGAATCCGCACGGCTACTGTCATATCGATCTGAATTTGGCGGAGCTTCCGCTCTACCCCGGAAGGTACACGACGCCGATAGACCCCGAGCTCGAGAAGGCGTTGAGCGCGCTTTCCTACGATGTGGCGCGCAATCGCATGACGGAGCCGGCATTTCAAAACGAATACCACGACAACTATGCCCCCGGGCTTTATGTCGACATTACCAACGGACAGCCGCTGTTTTCGTCTCGCGAGAAGTTCGACTCCGGCACCGGATGGCCGAGCTTTACGATGCCCATCACGCCGGACGCAGTCTCCTTTGTCGCCGACCACGCGCTCTTTACCCCGCGAGTTGAGGTGGTTGCGAAAGAAAGCGGCTCGCACTTGGGTCATGTGTTTGAAGATGGACCGTTTGAAAAAGGCGGCCTACGCTATTGCATGAACAGCGCCGCCATGCGATTCATTCCGATAGCCGAGATGGAGAAAGAAGGGTACGGAGAGTTGATTCCCTGGGTCGAGTAAACTCCGTTTCGGACTGAACGATCTTTGCTGACACGATGCAAATTTCATTACCAGTTGACAAGGGAACGAGTTTCTGATACGATCATGACAAATAAAATCGTTGGTGTATGAAGAGGTCGCGAGATGAATGAGTAGGAAACGAAAGGTCTGATCGCCGAAATACTTCTGTGTTGGCCCTATGCTGAATAAGTATAGGTCTGTCGAAAGAGAACGCCCCGTTTCTTTCGGAGTACTTCATACACTCGGGCAGAAGGATATAGAACCATGAGCCTTTTGCTCATGGTTTTTTTGTACGCGAGAGGAGAATGCGCATGCGGCTATTGGGCAATATGAATCATAAAGAAGGCGAGTTGTATATTGGCGAGACGAGCGTGAAAAGTCTCGCTGCGGAATATGGCACGCCACTCTATATCATCGACCGAGACGACTTTTTGCAAAAGTGTCGAACCTTTCGAGAAAGCTTTCAGGGTGATCGTATCCAAACGAGAATCATTTATGCCTCGAAGGCGATGCTCAATGTATACACAGCACAGCTTATAAAAAACGAAGGGCTATCGATCGACGTCGTAAGCGGAGGCGAGCTGTATACGGTCTTAAAGGCTGGCTTTCCGCCTAAGAAAATCTTTTTTCACGGGAACAACAAGCTCGATGAGGAGCTCAAATACGCGCTCGAAGCAGGCGTCGGCACTATCGTTGTGGACAATCGACAAGAGTTCGAACGATTGTCTCGCCTCATGAAAGAGAGAGACAAAATACAAGATATCCTGCTGCGGGTAAACCCCGGGATCGAAGCGCACACGCACGACTATATCGCCACCTCGAAGACGGACTCCAAATTTGGGGAAAGCACGTACGACCCCGAGATCTTTGAGATCATCAAAACAATGGGATCCGATCCGAAAATTCACCTGAAAGGGCTTCACTGCCACATCGGCTCGCAGATCTTCGAGATCGACACTTTTCTGAAAACAGCGAAGGCGATGATGGATTTCACGAAAGAAGCAACCGAAAAGACCGGTCTCACCTTTACCGAACTCAATCTGGGCGGCGGCTTCGGCGTATACTACACGGAAGAAGATAAGCCGTTTGATGT
>CAZFWK010000215.1:0-2744 GCA_964522555.1 uncultured Peptoniphilaceae bacterium
CTCAAACAAAAGTGTGAAGAAAAAAAGCTCCCGATCATAGGCGTAATTGAAGACATCAAGTCGGACGGGATCGGAAGGGAATTGGAACGCGCTGGGCTTTGCCGCTATGTGCATTATGACCGGGAGATCCTGACGGGGAAACTCCGCCTTGGCGAGGCGATCGCCGTATCTGAAACGTTCCCGGGGAAATCGGAGCGCGGGCTTTCGTCGATGTTCGCAAGGTTTAGCAGCCAACCTTTTTCCGTAGGTGTCGATATGGCAGGGTACGACCCGAGAAGATTTCTTACGATCGCATCGGTCTTGTACGCGATCACCCCGCAACATGGCAGAGGAGTGCCTGCGATTCTCGATATCGTAGACGAAAAGGCTCGGATCTCGGACATTCAGATGCGAGAAATGTTGGCAGCACATGTGGAGAAAGAAGTATTGGAAACGTATTTTGTCAGTCGACGCAGCAAGCGGGCGATCTAAGGAGGAAACATGAAAGTAGCGGGAATTACCACACAACAAGAAGTGTATGTATCCTCCGATACGAGGAATTTTCGAATCAATGAATTTCTTATCATCGAAGATAAGGAGCAGGGCGATCTACTAGGGGAGATCGTGTTGGCGCATACCTTTAACCCCTATATCCCGCTCAATGTGGGTGGAGAAGTGGTAGACGACCAGATGCTCGAAGCACTTCGTCAGATCGGCTACGAAGTGGACCACGAGACGGTATTTGTTGGGAAACTCAGGCTGCTTCGAGAAGCTTCTTTTCCTGTACAGACGGGCTCGCAGTTGCGAATTCCCACATTTGGTGAGGTACGACGTTTTTTTATCCGCACCACGCCCGAAGAAGGGCTGATCCTGGGCGTTGTAAAGAACACCGACAATGTCGCAGTCGATATGGATCCACATCTCAAAAATTTGACAGAAACCTTCGAAGAGGGAGTTTTATTTCCGCAGACGGGAATCCCGTATTTATACGACATACGCGCGATGCACCAGTATCCGCATGTCGGGATCTTCGGCGGGTCTGGCTCGGGAAAGTCGTATGGCCTTCGCGTATTTTTGGAGGAGCTCATGCAAAAGGGTATCCCCGCAATTATGGTCGACCCGCACTACGAAATGGGTTTTTCCGACCGAACCGAGAGTCGCTCGAATTTCTCGTACGACAACAGCGCTTTGGTGGTGCAAGTAGGGAAAGATGTCGGAGCGGATTTTAAGGAAATCGACTCCGTCGACTTGAAGAACTTGATCGCCACACAATCGGAATTGTCGGAATCGATGCGGAATGCGATCGAATCCATCCACCAATATAAGGATGACCTCTCGAGTTTTAAGAATCGGCTTGAGATGTTAAACGAAGCGTTGGAATTAGGCGGCGAGGAGAAAATCCTCGAGCGAATGGCGCAAGCGGAAACGCAAGCGGAAAGGGAAGCTTGGAAAAATCGGCTTTCGGTATTTAAACGTTTTGGCTCGATCCCGCAGATGTCGGTACGCGGGGTGTTATGGCGGTTTAATCGACTTTGTAAAGAGGGAATTTTCAACGCAAGTACAGAACCGATCGAAAGCGCGCTAATGGCGGGGAAACTCGTCGTGCTGCAAGGGAGCACGCGTGTGCTTCAAGTATTTACGACGTATTTGTGCAATAAGCTCTACAAGATGAGAAGAAATTACAAAGACAGCGAAGTGACCGGAGAAAAAGCGGAACCTTTCGTGCCCTTCGTCCTGTGCACCGACGAAGCCCACAACTTCGCTCCACAAGGGCTAGACACTCCTTCCAAAGGGATATTCAAGGAGATCGCGCAAGAAGGAAGAAAATACGGCGTCTTTCTGGTGCTGGCGACGCAGCGCCCGTCGCTACTGGACAATACGGTCACCGCTCAGCTAAATACCAAGTTTATTTTTCGGACCGTACGCGCGAGCGATATGCAAACGATCCAAGAGGAAACCGACCTTAAGTCAGAAGAAATCCGAAGGCTGCCGTATCTGCAATCGGGGGATGTGTTCATCTCGGAGTCGGCCTTAGGGCGCACGATCTTCGGGCGTATACGCATGAATCATACGACAAGCCCGCATGCATCGAACCCCTTTGACGAACTGAAAGAGCTTGCCGACAAGAAATTCGAACACATGAAGGAATTGCTCTTGCCCAAACTCCCGATTGACGAAGGAGCTTTCCAAGGAGTATGCGTGGAGCTCGAGGCGGAGGGGAAGGGGACGTATCGCGTAACCGATCTCCAGAAAATGCTCGATGCGATGACGGAAAAAGGAATTCTGAAAGTATCGGAGAATTTTCTTGGGTTTAAGAAGTATGAGAAAGTGTAAGAGCAGTAAGTTTCGCTGCTATAAATTTTGAACGAAGGTTGTCTCGGCACTCCGCCACTGCGGCAGAGGCGCCCTTTTGGACTTCCCCTGCCTCCGTGGCTACTGCTGCTGTATGTCTCGGATCATTCATGTGTGAACTAGTGACCTTCGGCTGAATAGCCTAGCGCATAGTGAGAGGCTCTCACACCACCGTAGGGAGCGTGCCTTGTGCCGCTCCGCTGTGATGCCGATTGGGTTTTATACCGAAAATATTTCTGAACGAAGCAACTCAAGAAATCATCCGTTCAAACACAAAAAAACCGGGTATCGTACCCGGTTTCAGAGCGTTGACAAACCTCTAGTTCATGAATATCAATTGCAAATTATGCATTGGAAGGTTCGTAGCGTAAGTGACGGAGTCAGGGGATGTCCATAAGTGCGACTCTGAGACG
>CAZFWK010000216.1:0-2679 GCA_964522555.1 uncultured Peptoniphilaceae bacterium
CGCTACACCTGTTACCCATGTGGGAACATTAAACTGGGTTTCGACCGCAGTTGCGACCGAGTTCGACTGCACCATGCACCCGATCCCAAATGCCGCGAGCGCTCCGAACAGCGCAAAGATTTTACCGAGCCAATTCGCGCCCAGACCGTTTTTGATATAGTACATCGGTCCGCCCGAGAATTCGCCTTTGTCGTTTCTTTCGCGATACGCAACCGCCAGGGTCACTTCTGCGAATTTCGTTGTCATCCCTAAGATCGCGGCCAGCCACATCCAAAATACCGCCCCAGGGCCACCCATCGTGATCGCCGTGGCAACCCCGACGACATTCCCCGTCCCAACGGTTGCGGCGAGCGCCGTCGCTACTGCCTGAAACGGTGTGATTCCGCCTTCTTCCGCTGCGGTCTTGTCAAACATCTTGGCGAAGGTGTTCTGCATGATGAACCCGAAACGTCGGTACACGATAAATCCTGTTACAAAAGTAAGTACGATACCCGATCCGATAACCAGAACGATCAACGGAATCCCCCATAGCCACCCGGACATTTTTCCGAGCAAGTTCGAAATTGCATCCATTCTTTTTTCAACTCCTTTGAATTTTTTATCACTTCATGCACTAAGCATAGCAGAGGATAGGGCTTTCCTCAATGATTCTTCCATCAATTGTTTTAATTATGTAAAATTCCATTTTCGAATTGGGATCTCTTCCTATTATGTAGTGTCTTTCCGCAGCCCGTTACCCGATTGACAGGAAAACCATCCGTGTTACACCGACACCTTATTTCCTCCTGTTTCATTGCGACGAGATTATATATAGGAAGAGACCCGAAATTAATTTCAAATTAGATTCTCTTCTTATGTTGATTTCAGTAACTTTTCACCGGTTTAAATCTGTAATCCCCTGTTTTTCAACATCTACTAGCGGAGTGCCGCCGTGCTTGCTCGTCCGTCTTCGAAATGAAAACGAAATCAAGTAAAATTTCGTCATTCGACTTTCTTATGATTCTATTTCCTAAGTATTTCTCTTCCACACTCCAAAAACGTAATTTTATGCAACTGTAAACGCCGATAACTTCCTCTCCCAAACGACTTAATAGGAAGAGATTCTTTTCCTTCTATTCCCCCATCCGATTAATCTTACAATTTTAGAAGAAGCCAAGCGCAGTTTAAAGGATTTTTGTTTGTATTTCGAAACTTATCGTTATGTTTTTATCTTTTAACCACAAAAAAGAAGACCCCCGAAGGAGCCTTCCTATCGTTTCTTATCTTCTTTTTACGATGTCCGCGTAGTCCGCAGGGGTGTACACCTTGTCCGGATTCGCGAAGAATTGCTTGGCGAGTTTGACTACCACGCCGCCAAGTGCAATGACCGCAATCAAGTTCGGCAAGGCCATCAGTGCGTTGAGTACGTCCGCAACGGTCCATACGATTTCGAGTCCGCCAACTGCACCGACGATGGTGAGGATGACGTATACGATACGATACGGGGTGATGATCTTGGAAGAGCCTACCAAGTATTCCGCACTCTTTTCACCGTAGTAGCACCAACCGAGAACGGTGGTAAATGCGAACAAAATCAAGCCGATCGATACGATATAGCCGCCGATGACGGGGAGACCATTGTTGAATGCTTCCGTCGTAAGAGCGGCACCTATCAGGTCGGTTGAATGCCAGAGACCGGATTCAACGACTACCAATGCGGTCATCGAGCAGATCAGAATCGTGTCAACAAATACTTCAAACGCGCCCCAGATCCCTTGACGAATCGGATGGTCCGTTGTAGCTGCCGCATGCGCGATCGGAGCCGAACCGAGTCCTGCTTCGTTTGTAAATACACCGCGGGCAATCCCGTATCGGATGGCTGCTGCCAGTGTAGAACCGGTAAATCCGCCGATTGCTGCTGTTCCGGTAAATGCATCGCTGAAGATCGCCGCAAATGCGCCGGGAAGTTTAGATGCGTTCATGACTAAAATGATGAGCGCGCCTGCGATATAGAATGCTGCCATAACGGGAACCAGTTTTTCCGCTACTTGACCGATTCTCTTGATACCGCCGATTAAGATTCCGCCGGCTGCAACTGCGATCACGATGCCGGAGATCAGGGTCGGAACGCCGAATTGGTTGTTCAAAGCGCCCGCTACGGAGTTGGACTGTACCATACAACCGATACCGAATGCTGCAAAAGCTGCGAAGAGCGCGAAGATCTTTGCTAACCAAGCTTGTCCGAGACCGTTTTTGATGTAGTACATCGGTCCGCCTGAGAACTCGCCCATTTCATTTCTTTCACGATATGCAACCGCCAAGGTTACTTCTGCAAACTTTGTGGTCATCCCTAAAAGTGCTGCCAACCACATCCAGAAAATTGCACCGGGACCCCCTAATACAACCGCCGTAGTTACCCCGACTATGTTCCCGGTACCTACCGTCGCGGCTAATGCCGTCGATACCGCCTGAAACGGTGTAATACCGCCTTCTTCTGCTGCGGATTTGTCGAACATCTTTCCGAAAGTGTTCTTCATGACAAAACCGAATCTGCGGAAAATAATGCCACGCGTGAGGATTGTAAGAATAAGACCTGAACCTACTACGAGACCTGCCAGTGGTGGACCCCAGAGAAAACCGGAGAGTCCTTCCATTAACTTTGTGAAACCTTCCACTACTTCTCAACTCCTTTGGAACCAA
>CAZFWK010000217.1:0-2666 GCA_964522555.1 uncultured Peptoniphilaceae bacterium
ATTTCTTTTTTATTTGAGGATCACCCCCGCGTGTGCGGGAAGGACCCACCCCATAAAAATAGCGCAAAACCGTTATTGGGATCACCCCCGCGTGTGCGGGAAGGACAGTTATGGATCCCCTCTAAATCGCCATTCTTATTTGAGGACGCGCCAAAATTGATTCACTTTGTGCGATAGGTCGAAAATTAACCTTGCATCTTCAAGAGCTCGATGCGGTACTTTCTCATCTATCTCGTAAGCCTGTAAGACGGTTTCGAGACGGTAGTTCTTTAAAAATTTCTTTTCTTTCTTAACGAATTTCATCAGATCATAGACTTTGTTTCGCAAAGGATCTATATCCATCTTTCCTAGTTCATGATTCAGAAATCTGCAATCGAAATCTACACCGTAACCGATAATAATCGAGTTCTCTATGAATCGCAAGAGTTCGTATATCACCTGAGCTAAAGGTGCACCATCTTTTTCCAGTTCCTCATTTGTAATTCCGGTAAGTGCAATAATCTCTTGGGGCAACTCTTTATCGTATTGGATCAATGAATGAAATTCTTCCGTTTGATTTTCTGCTATTCGTATGGCGCCAATCTCAATTATGGTGTGTTTCTTTTCATCGAGCCCGTCCGTTTCGATGTCCAGTATCACGTAAGGTGTTCCTTCACTTGCTCTGTGAAGCTCTCTTACAGCACTCTTTCTCGCGTGCCTGTACTTGGAGGCATCGCTAAACCCTTTCTTTGCGCCAGTTTGTACATCCGGGGCTTGATTGTGTATTAGCTGAACCAGTGGAATCCCATCATAATCAACGGCTCTACGCTGCGTTCGAAATGTTTCGAACTGGTAACCAATCTCATTACGAAAGGCAAAGCTCATCGTCGCTTCACCTGAGGCCACATTTTGTTTTACTCGTTCCCAGAGTTCATCACGAACCTTACTGTTGAAATTTCCTACATACACCCCTGTAGCAATTTCTTGCATCCACTTTGTCAAATCTCCTCGTAAGGAGGGTGGAACGGTTTTAACTGTGATTACGGTTAAAGGCATGGCTAAAATTCCTCTGCGTAATTTATTCCATGAGGAACCAGCCGGTGTTTATCATCCCACAAATTAATCGTATCGATAAACATTTCTTCACTTTCTTCAATTTCGAGGATATACTGTAAATCCCTTACGATTCTATGCATGATCTTGCCGTCGATCATGGCATCTCTCACTTTCAGTCTTGCATTTCTTCCGATATCATCTCCCTCTTTAAATTCTTTAGTGACCTCAAATGCAATCGGAATCGAAGTCTCCGCCTTGTACAAGTCAGCAATATCATAGACAAATGACTTATCATGGCCAGTGTGCACAAAACCAAGGCCGGGCGAGATCCCCAATGCGACGATGACACTGTAAACAACTCCATAAAGTGCAACATTTGCCGCTGAGAGGGCTTGATTCACGAGTGTGCTACTCTCAAAATCATCGGGGTCATATTCTCGTTTGGTCCATTCTACGTTGTGTAGCTTTGATTGAGCGCGATAGATACTTCTTATTCGCGCTCCTTCTCTCCCTCTAAGTTGTTGCATGGTTAGATCTGACACATCTTCTTCCGGGAATCTCATTTGGTACATTTTACGCGCTACCGCTAATCGCGTTCGAGTATTCGAGACGAGATGCGCTTGTTTCGTGAGAAATCGAGTAGAGTGAGCAAGAGCCCTGCCGTGTGCATACTGCCTTACGCCTCGCTCACCTACCCAAACCATACTTGTTCCTGTATCTCCTATTAATTCAACCGCACGGTGGCTAATGTCTGTCCCCGGCCCCAAAAGCAAGACTCCTACCATGGCTGCTGGAATTCGTACGATTCCACGTTTGTCAGTGACAGTGATTGCACTGTCTTGTCGGTTAATCTTAGCGTGTTCAACGTAAATGAAACTGACGCGATCCCCTATCCTCGGTAATTCCTTTAGCTCCGTTTTCTTCGCGCCACTTTGTGGTTTCATCATGTTTTTGTTATTGGGATTATAGTCATCATGCCAAATCCATAGGCTTTTTTCTTACCAATCCCCTCGGTCAGCGTGCGGTTAAACAAGTTGACATCCGAAATTCGCAGCATGCCTTCATACGTGACCTTACTTAGTCGCAACGGTCTTTGTCCAGATTTTCGATACTCTACATAGCCTCTTTCAACAATCGTATACTCGTTTTCTTTCAACGAAAATCCGTTTTTTTCCGACCGGTCGCGCAAAAATTTCAACTGTTGATCCACTGTAACGTGAGGCTTCACCTGTCCCCTCTTTGCCTCTTTATTTACAACGGATATTACAGGATTCAATGTCACTCGAAATCTAGCCTGTGTTCCTTCATGGAGTGAATGTAAAAATGAGTCGTATTCTTTTGTTTGTGAACTTTTTATTACGCCGTATTTTTCCAATAATCCCAAGTTTGGAGGTGTCTCACTCACAATAAGCAAAAACTCTTTTCCATTCAAATAATCTAATCGCCAGAGCTTTCTCGATCGAATATTTTTTTCCATCTCATCTGGAAAGCTCTGTTCTACCCAATGATGATATGCGCCCACATGGCTCAGATCTCTACTTTTTCTTCGGTTCTCTCGATCAACTTCGACTCTCGATAAATACATGTTAACCTCCGATTGCGCCAAATGCGTCGTGATCGGTATCTCCCAC
>CAZFWK010000218.1:0-2659 GCA_964522555.1 uncultured Peptoniphilaceae bacterium
GAATCGGTGACGCTCCCGGGTTCCAGCGAACTCAGGCGAATTCGCTCGATCCCTTGGGTCTCTTGCGCCAAGCGGATCACCTCCAGCAGGCTTCCGTCCTCCGTATCCTTCCCATACGAAGCCAAGTGGATCCCCGTGAGCACCACCTCTTTATAGCCAAGCGCAGCCATCCGCGAGAGCTCTTCCTTTACGGAGGCCATCCCCCTCGAACGAACCGGCCCCCTCGCATATGGAATGATGCAATACGAGCAGAATTGGCTGCACCCGTCCTGGACCTTTAGTGTCGCACGCGTACGCTCATGCTGCCCGGAGAGCTCAAGCGGAGCAAACACCGTATCCCGGTCGAGCGGCGTTACGGCATTGAGCGCCCCGGCGCTCTCCCTCGCCTTTTCGATCAACGCCGGTAAGTGCTCCTTTTCCTTTGTCCCGACGATCAGATCTACATCGGGACGCGACTCCAGCACATCGTGTGCGACCTGCGCATAGCAACCCATCACGACAATCGTCGCATCCGGGTTTTCCCTTCGAAAGCGGGAAATCCACTGCCGGGACTTCTTGTCGCCCGTATGGGTCACCGTGCAAGTGTTTACGATACACACGGAAGCCTCTCTCTCCGGCGCCTGGGCTACATACCCGGCGCGCTGGAGGATCTCCTCGATCGCAGTGGTTTCGTACTGATTCACCTTACAACCGAGCGTTTCTATTTTATATGATTTTTGTTGCACATTAGATCTCCTATTTCATACTGCAAAATGGAAAGCATCAGGATCCCCGCCGTTTCCGTGCGAAGGATCCGAGGCCCCAAAGAAATCGGTCGAGCCTGGGCATCGGCAAAAAGCGCTGCTTCTTCCTCGGAAAAACCGCCCTCCGGCCCAATAAATACACTAAACGCGCGCCCGGTTTCAAAAGTACCCATACCCGGCGCCGCCTTTTCGTAGCAAAAGAGGATCTCCGTACCCGCAGCGTGGGCGATCGCCTCTTTCAGTTGCAATGGACTTTCAATCACGGAAATTCGGCTTCTTTTGCACTGCTTGGCAGCCGCTTCCGCTACCCCTTGCAGATGGGCAATTTTTTTATCCAATCGCGTGCCGGCAAGTTTTACATCGGTGTACCGCGTGAAAACAGGCGAAATGGAGGTCACCCCAAGCTCGACCGCTTTTTGTACGATGAAATCCATCTTGTCGCCCTTTGCGAACGCCTGGTACAGGTGGATCTGCGCCCCCGATTCCCCGGCAGACGCCTCCTCCCCAATCTTTACCACGCAAAAAGGCGAGAGTTCTACCACCTCGCCAAAAAAAGCCGCGCCGTCATGCGCGATCTCTACAAGGTCGCCGATCTCGGCGCGCAACACGCGCCGCAGATGATGCGAGTCCTCCGCGCTCAACACGGCGACCCCATCGATCGGCTCTGCAAAAAATCGGTTCACTTACGCACGCCTCGCATACACCATGCTCCAGCCGCCGTCCTGCTCGATCCTCTCGATTCGGTATCCGCTCTTCTCCAAAGCATCCACTACGAGCGCTTCACGCTCCACGATAATCCCCGAAAACACGACATGCGCGCCTTCTCCCAATACAGTGTGCATCTGGGGTACCATCTCCACTAGAATCTCCGCCAAAATATTGGAAACCAGTACATCCACAGGGCCTTCCACCCCGTCGAGCAAGCTTCCCTCACGCGCGTGGATCACATTTGCTACGCCGTTCAATTCGGCATTTTCGTTTGTCATACGAATGCTCATCGGCTCGATATCCACCGCCTGCACATCCACTGCGCCAAAAAGCGCACAAGCGATCGAAAGGATCCCCGAACCGCACCCGATATCCGCAACGCGCAGGCCTTCCATCGGGATTTGCTCGAGCTGCGTCAGGCAAAGCTGCGTCGTCTCATGGGTACCGGAGCCAAACGCCATCCCCGGGTCGATCGAAAGGACCACTCGATCCGTAGGCAGAGCCTCTTCCCAAGTCGGGCGAATCAAAAGCCGCTCCCCGATCTCCATCGGATGGAAGTACTGCTTCCAAGACTCCGCCCAAGCCTCTTCATCTACCAATACGGTACTCTCAACCGAACCCATCTCGGGTTCCTGCTCCAAAAAAGCCGAAAACGCCGCAAGGGCCTCTTCAAACTCGCTCTCCTCGACATAAGCGCGCACAAAAATCGGCGCCGAAAGGTCGCGAAGCAAATCCTCCTCCACGACCACCCAATCCGGCGCCGACTCTTTCGTCTCCCATCCGTCGGCCGGGTCATCTATCACAAGCCCGCCGATCGGAAGCGTATATAAAAACCCCTGTAGTTCCTCTACATGGTCCCGATCCGTCTGTACGGTAATCTCCAAATATGGCATGCTTTCACCTCGGAAATATTGTACCACAAACCGGCAGTGGTTCGGGAATTTCTATTGGTGATCGTTTCTTATCAAGCAACCATCCAAATTGAGTTCGAATCGAACAAGTCCAGCCGGATAGAGCTTTTGAGTTCATGTTAATATTCGTTTATCTAGTTACCTAGATTGCGTTATACGCTCCTTATCGATATATTACGGAAGAATAAGACGTCACAGTTTCTCCGCTACATGTAGCAACAATTTTTACCTGGTAGGTACCCTGGATAGGTTACACTTAATAGGACAATAATTTATGAGACCCCCCATGGTACAATA
>CAZFWK010000219.1:0-2636 GCA_964522555.1 uncultured Peptoniphilaceae bacterium
GTACCCATGCTTGTCGTGTATCTCCCTCCAGAAATCTTCGATCTTATTTCGGATGATCATCCCGTTAGGATGAAAGAAAGCAAAGCCCGGGCCTTCTTCTTGCATGCTGAATAGGTTCAGCTCCTGCCCAAGTCTCCTGTGGTCTCTCTTCTTGGCTTCTTCTAGAAGTTCCAAATAGGCATCGAGATCCTTCTTCTTCTCAAAAGTAATTCCGTATATGCGCTGGAGCATTTTATTGTGCTCATCGCCTCGCCAATAAGCCCCGGCGATTGAACTCAAGTGGATTGCCTTTACTTTCGACACATCGTAGAGGTGAGGCCCTGCGCAGAGGTCGGTAAAGTCTCCCATGGTGTACAGCGAGATCTCTTCGTCTTCCGGAAGCTTTTCTATTAAGTCGATCTTATACTCTTCTTTCATGTCTCCGAACATCTGCAAAGCTTCTTCTCGCGTTAAAACAGACCGTTCCAATGGAAGTTTTTCCTTTACGATCTTTTTCATTTCGTTCTCGATCGCAGTCAAGTCTTCCGGTGTGAAGCGATGCTCCGTATCAAAGTCGTAATAAAACCCGTTCTCGATCGCAGGACCGATTGCAAATTTAACCCCTGGAAACAGACGTTGCACAGCAAGGGCCATGATATGCGCAGAAGTGTGCCAAAAGATCTTCTTTCCTTCGTCTTCCTCGGGCTTGACAAATCGCACTTCCGAATTCTCCTCGACGGTCTCCTGCAAGCCCCTAATCTCACCGTTTACAACGGCACCTGCCACGGATCTCGCCAAGCCTTCCGAAATGCCTTTTGCGATATTCAACAATCGCTCGCCTTTTTCTACTTCTCTTTCACTGCCGTCCGGCAATTTTATCAATACACTTTCCATTTTTTCTCCTTCTTATCAAAAAAGAGTCTTCCTCCCCTGCATCGCAGGGACGAAAGACTCCGTGGTTCCACCCTAATTGGTTCTCAATTCAATATCGGCTCCAAGATGGTATTCGCCATACGCCTCAGATGCCGCTTCCAGTCGTGGCGGCAATCCCTTGCTGAGGGGGAATATGGGTACTGTTCTTTTCATCGCACTTTCTATACGGCTATTATATCAAATTACGACTTGCTATGGCAATAGTTCGGTAAGAAGACGTACAAGTAGATGCGGAGCCTTCACAAAGCAGGTTCAGCGCGATTCGCTTACTTCAAAAGCTCAACCAACTCGTCCGTCGTGACGGTTTTTTGCTCGCCCGAGCGGAGATCTTTCAGATTGGCCGTGTTGTCTCGTACTTCGTCCTCTCCGATGATCACGGCATACGGAATGCCTTGTTTGTCGACGGTTTGCAATTTCTTTCCGAGTTTCCCCGATTCCACTTGGACCAGCGTCGTGATGTTTTCACTTCTCAGTTTTTCGGCCAGCGTAAGCGCTGCAATTTCCGTCCCCGGAAACGAAAGGATCGCGACTTTCGCATACTCTTGTTCGGGAAGCGCAAGCAGATTATCTTCTTGCAGCTTCGAAAACAGCCTGGTCAAGCCGATACTCATCCCCACACCCGGGAGTTTTTGCGTCGTATAGTATGAGGCCAGATTGTCGTAGCGTCCGCCCGAGCAGATGCTTCCGATTTCCTCGTGCCCGGTGATAAAGGTTTCGTAAACTGTGCCCGTGTAATAGTCGAGCCCGCGCGTGATTGACGGATCGATCTGGATTCTTTCCTCCGCGATCCCGAGTGCGAGCATGCCTTCATAGACGGTTCGAAGCTCCGAAACCCCGGCAAGGAACGCTTCCGAATCAGACAGGGTCGCAAGTTGATCGAGCATCTGCGCATTCGTTCCGGACAATTCCGTTAAGCGAAGGACGCTTGTGATTTGTTCCTCGCTCAATCCGAGGTCGGTAAATTCTTCCGTCACCTTTTCACGCCCCATCTTCTTTAACTTATCCAAGATGCGGAGTGTTTCAAGCGGTTTGTCGATCTTCAAATCCGCAAGATAGGACGTCAGAACCGCCCTGTGATTCATGAAGAAGACGAACGGCGGGATGTTCAGTTCAAGAAAGATCGCATCCATTACGGCCGGCACTTGCGCATCATTTAGAATATGCAGCTTTTCGTGGCCGATAATGTCGACATCACACTGATAAAACTCGCGGTACCGCCCCTTTTGCTTTCGCTCGCCGCGGTACACTTTACCGATCTGATAGCGTCGGAAGGGAAATTCCAATTGGGAAATGTTTTGCGCAACATACCGTGCCAATGGCACAGTCAGATCGAAGCGCATCGAAATATCGTTGGATCCTTTTTCGAAGCGGTAAATCTGTTTCTCCGTCTCCCCGCCTCCCTTTGCCAACAAAACTTCCGACTTCTCGAGCACCGTCGTATCCAGCGGATAAAAGGCGTGCCTTTCAAAGTGCTTACGTATTACTTTTAATATATGTTCAAATGCCATTTGATCCCGGGGCAACAGCTCCATGACTCCGGAAAGTGTGGACGGTTTGGTGATTTCTGCCAAGATCGTACCTCCTACGCGTTGATTGTGTTGAGACTATTATACATGATGGGTTCGATTTAACGAATTCTACCGACAAAAAAATCCCCGAAAAGGGGATTTTTGGAGCGGAAGACGAGATTCGAACTCGCGACCCTCGCCTTGGCAAGGCGATGC
>CAZFWK010000220.1:0-2612 GCA_964522555.1 uncultured Peptoniphilaceae bacterium
TGCTGTGCACAAGATTCCTGACATTGATTATAAAATCGAGAATTCGGTAATGTGTGTCATGCTGAGGGGCGCTCTGTTGCCGTCGATGATTATGTCCAAGGAAATAGAGGAATATTCTTCGCACGGGTAATTCTCTCACGAACCGGCATCGCCAGTAGATCGTTCAGATATACGCCGGCATCCAGTCCGCGTTTTGCTTGCTCGTGGAATGTCAGGATCAAATCAAGCATTCGGTAGCCCTTTTCAACCGAGCAGAACGTGTCGACGTCATGGAATGCGTTTTGTTGCAGGAAGTCTTCACGAATGGACTTGGAAACTTCGAGCTTGAGTTGGTCACCTTCCGACAGTGAGTCGCGTCCGACAAGTCGTACGATTTCTTGCAGTCCAGCTTCTTCTTGCAAAAGTGCGATCGCCGTAATACGGTTCTTTGCATATTCGGGGTTGATATTCTCGTCCATGTAGCGGTCCATTTTGGTCTGATACAGGGAGTACGAGTTCAACCAGTTGATCGCCGGGAAGTGACGCGCGTAGGACAGTGCGTAGTCGAGTCCCCAGAAGACTTTTACGATACGAAGTGTCGCCTGCGATACCGGCTCGGAGATGTCTCCACCCGGAGGCGATACCGCACCGATGACGGTGAGGGATCCTTCGCGATCCTGCGATCCGGCACAGATGACTTTTCCGGCGCGCTCATAGAAGTCTGCGATACGCGATGCGAGGTATGCGGGGTAACCTTCGTCCCCGGGCATTTCCTCAAGACGACCGGACATTTCACGCAGTGCCTCCGCCCAACGGGATGTGGAGTCAGCCATCATCGCGACCGAATATCCCATGTCGCGGAAGTATTCCGCAATGGTGATTCCGGTGTAAATGGAAGCCTCACGAGCCGCTACCGGCATATTGGAGGTGTTTGCGATTAACACGGTACGCTTCATCAGAGATTCGCCTGTCTTCGGGTCGATAATTTCCGGGAACTCCATGAGTACGTCGGTCATTTCGTTACCGCGCTCGCCGCACCCTACATAGACGATGATCTCCGCATCCGCCCATTTTGCGAGCTGATGCTGTACGACCGTCTTACCGGATCCGAAAGGTCCTGGGATTGCCGCAGTACCGCCCTTTGCTACCGGGAAGAAAGTATCGATGACTCTTTGTCCGGTTACAAGCGGGGTAATGGGGTCCAGTTTTTCTTTATAGGAGCGACCTTTTCGTACCGGCCATCTTTGCATCATCGTGAGGTCGTGCGTCACGCCGTCCGCTTCCGTTTTGCAGACCACGTCGACCACGGTGAACTCGCCCGATTTGATCTCCTTGACGACTCCGTCGCTTCCTACGGGCACCATAATGCGATGCTCGACGATCGGGGTTTCCTGCACGACACCGATGATATCGCCTTGCTTTACGGTGTCGCCTACGGCAACTTTCGGAACAAAGTTCCACTTCACATTACGATCGAGTGCAGGTGAGTTGAATCCGCGCACCAAGAAGTCACCCGAGAGCTCTCGGAGTTCTTCCAGCGGTCTTTGGATTCCGTCGAACATGGATGCGATGAGGCCCGGCCCCAGTTCGATAGACAGCGGTTCTCCGGTCGTCCAGACCGGTTCTCCGGGTCCGATCCCGGTGGTTTCTTCATATACTTGTATCGATGCGCGGTCTTCACGCATTTCGATAATTTCTCCGACCAATTTGTTGTCCGAAACTTCAACGACGTCATAAACGTTGGCATTCTGCATGCCTTCTGCAACAACAAGCGGGCCGGATACTTTGATAATCTTTCCTACTTTCAAATTTCGTCCTCACTTTCTAAAGGATGTTGGAGCCAACGGCGCGTTCGACCTGCTCGTTAATTCGATCCAACCCAATGTGTAACGAACCTTGGTTGCTGGGAATCAAAATGACTGCCGGCACCATTTGTGTCGTATATCGCTGAATGGTCTCAGGAATCTGCACGGCGAGTTGTTCGGTGATGTAGATGATCCCGTACCCGTCCTGAGCGGCTTTGTCCAGCGTTCTTTTTATTTCGTTTTGTTCATGTGGCGTGAAAACATCGAGCCCAAGCGCTTTGAAAGCGAGGACCGAGTCGACATCGCCGATTACGGCTACTTTATACATAAGTCAATCTCAACCTCTCTCTCGTAAAGTCTTGCGACATCTTGTTTCTTTTCGAAACATACAGGATTCGAAGGTTTTTGATCTCGGTCTCTTTGGAAATGAGATACGAAAGGATTACCTCCGGCCCGTAGCTGATCATCTTGGAACCTTGTGCCAAGCGCATAAAGTGATTCTCCGCCTGTTGCTCAAAGGAAGACAAACGCCCCGTCGCTTCAAACTGGGCCAAACCGCTTTTCACTGCATCTCCGATCTTCATGGAGTACAGGCTATGCGCGATTTGTTCAATCGGTTCGAAGTACCTAGCGTACAATTGTGGCATATACAGGTTCCCGCCTGTAAGCACCGTTTCCTGATACGCATCCAACGGGTATTCCGCTCTTTTTGCTCTAAATAACGCCATCAAATTGTATAAGTCGACCATATCCTGCGCGTACTGCGTGATGACCGGTACATTGACTTCTACAGCGATCGCCGAAAGCCTCTCGGCGTAGAAGCGGTCT
>CAZFWK010000221.1:0-279 GCA_964522555.1 uncultured Peptoniphilaceae bacterium
TATAGTTGCCGAATAGTAGCAGCAAGAGAATCCGGAATCCATCCGCCGAAGCCAAGCCCCAACGGTAAAAGAACAAAGATGCGAGGATTAAAATGATGTTTTGCACCTGAATGCTTTTGAAAACTTTCCTACCTATCGTATACAAGCCGAGGAGGACCGGCAAAAAGAAAAATATGAATGCGATCGAACTAAAGCCCATTTTGCCCACCCTCCACTTGATATTGTGACATCATCCATGTCCTATCCTTATTATACACTTTACCCGCAGTGTCGGAAACG
>CAZFWK010000221.1:289-2593 GCA_964522555.1 uncultured Peptoniphilaceae bacterium
CTTTTCATTTCCTCCATATCAAAGCACTTCGCAATTGTCGCGTATTCCGTCGTCCCCAACATGACGAGATAGGGTAGTACGTACTCGCTGGTTGGTGATACTTCTTTCCGAAAAAAACACCGCCCCTCCTTCTCGGAGTTACGGTGCTTTTCCTTATTCATCGGACTCTTCGTACGCCTCATCTTCCGTTTCCGGCGTCTGCTCTTCATACGTGACTTCATCCGTAACCGATGGTTCCGTCCACTCGGTATTGGGTTCGCTATAGCCTTCAGTTTCTTCTGTCCATTCGGTTTCCACTTCCGTCGTCTCTTCGGTCGCCGTACTATCACTTTCCGAAATTGTAGCGACGGAACCGATCTTATACTTGCGTAAGTATTTGTCTACCATTTCCTGCGTGCCGACGGGGTCGTACTCGTAATAGTAGATTCCGTCGATATCGAGCGCTTCACCCGGTACATACGCTTTCGTAATATTGTCGCCGGAGAAGTTGGTGATCATCGGAAGCATGCCTTGGAGCGTTTTCATGCTTAGATTGGTGTTCACTTCGTCGTAGTAAACGTCCAAAAGTGAGGGAAGCTTTGGAATATTGGTAGGTTTCAATATCTCTTTGATCATTTGCGTGATCAGATGTTGTTGTGCCTGAAGCCTTCCGATATCGCCATTTTCGTACCCTTTTCGGTATCGAGCAAACATGAGCGCTTCTCTCCCGTCCAGCCGCTGCCACCCCGGAAACAAGTTGACATCCGGCTTATAGGTGCGGATTCGCACGGGTATATTGACTTCTACCCCACCCAAAGCATCGACGATGCGCTCCACCGAATCGAAAGTGAACTCCACATAGTAGTCGAGGTCGATCCCCAAGAATTCGCGTATGGTTCTCATGGTAAGTCGCATGCCGCCAAAAGCGTTCGCGTGATTGATTTTGTCATTGCCGTGTTCTTTATCGATGAAAACGCGCGTATCTCGCGGGATCGAAATCATATTGATTTCGCCCGAATCCAATTGAACATGTACGAGAATCAGAGTATCGGTTCTGGACCATAGCTGGTCCGATTCTTCATCTACGCCGGCAACCAAGAATAATAGCTCGTTGTCGACTTTTTGCTCGATTACATTCCCGACCCCGAGGTCTTCATCCTTGATCTTTTCTTGCGCCCTCGCTTGCACTTTGGGCAGCGTGAGGTTCGAGAAAAAGAAGATTCCACCAAAAACCGTTAAGGAAACGAGAAAAGTGATCAGGCTCATTTTGCGCATCCTGTCATCCCTCCGATCGCTAAATTGCGATAACGATATTATAACACAACGAGGTTCTCCGAGAAACATTCTATCCCGTCAGGCTGCATACCAATTTAAATTATGAATGCGCTCAGCGCGAGACAGCCTTTGGATGCCCTCGCAGTAGCATTTTTCGAAAAAACACCCCGCTCCGATAAGGTGCCGGGTGTTTGGATATCTCGTTTATCGATTGCCGTCGCACTACGCGAGCGCCAGAGCGATCTCCATCATTTGCGTAAAGCTTTGTTCTCTTTGTTGGGGCGTCGTCTCTTGCGTGTGAAGCATGGAGTCCGACACCGTGAGGATCGTAAGCGCATTCACACCGGCCCTTGCCGCATTGCAGTAGAGCGCATAGCTCTCCATTTCCTTTGCGAGCACGCCCATCTTCTGCCAGGTTTCGAAGCTCTTCGGCTCGTCTTCGTAAAATACGTCGCCCGTGAGCACATTGCCGACTGTCACCGGGTAACCCAGCTCATTGGCCGCGTCATACGCCTTTTTCAGCAGCTCCCATGAGGCGATCGCGCTGTAGACTCCGTCGATCCCGTAATGCCTTTGGTAGCTCGAGTCCGTGCAGGCGCCTTGCGCCAAGATGATGTCGAAATTCTGCAATTCAGGCTGCATGCCGCCGCAAGATCCCACGCGGATCAGATTTTTGCAGCCGTATACGTGAATGAGCTCGTGCGAGTAGATCCCGATCGAAGGTACTCCCATCCCAGTTCCCATGACCGATACCGGAGCGCCTTTATACGTTCCCGTAAACGCGAGCATACCTCGTACTTGATTGACCAGCTTTGGGTTTTCGAGAAAGTTTTTTGCGATAAACTCCGCCCTTTTCGGATCTCCGGGCAATAAAATCGTTTCGGCAATTTGGCCGACTTGTGCTTCGTTGTGCGGTGTCATCGTTTCCTCCTACAGATGCTCGATAAAATCTTTTACGATTTGTGCGGTGAGCCCCCAGATGATATGCCCCTGATACTGCCAAAAATACGTGGTCTGCATGCCCATTCGAAACGGGTAATCCTTTTCATT
>CAZFWK010000222.1:0-2577 GCA_964522555.1 uncultured Peptoniphilaceae bacterium
TCTCGATCGATAGAGAAGAAGGTGAGGACTTGCCTCAGAGTCGCACTTATGGACACCCCTGACTCCGTCACTTACACTACGATCATTCCAATACATCATTTGCAATTGTTATACATGAACCAGGGGTTTGTAGTCACTCTGGGAGAATCGAAAGGGATTCTCAAAGACTATAGATAAATGTGCTTTTCAAGATGGAGTGAAGGAGAGCCCGGTGCACCCCTTGAGGCCATATCTTGGCCGAGCGGTCCGTGAGCGTGCCGAAAGGGGTGCGCCGGGCTCGACTGAACGGACTCTGTAGTCACTCCGGGAGAATTGAAAGGGATTCTCCTTTTTTTTATGCTATATTAATCACACTACCGAAAGGAGACCGCCATGGCAAAAAAGGAGAACCTGCGCAATCGCGTTACCCATCAAATCAAATTGGATATCATCCACGGAAAATACAGTAAAGATGCGATCTTGACCGAACGCGAGCTGATCGAACGCTTTCAGGTGAGCCGCTCACCGGTGCGAGACGCGCTGGTTGAGCTTTGCAATGAGGGACTCCTGGAGAGCATTCCGCGATTCGGATACCGCATCAAGTACTATTCGAGCGAGTATCTGGAGTCGATCTGGACGTTTCGAAAGATGGTGGAGCCGGCGTATTTGGAATTGTATTGGGAGCGCATTTCGAAATCGGACATCGAAGAACTCGAACGCCTTTTTGAAAAGCAGCTGGACGTCGACGAGGAAGATGTGCTGACCTACTGGCAGATCAACTGCGACTTTCACTTGGCGCTCGCACGCTTCTACCACGACGACTTCTTCTACGAGATGCTTTCCAACGCGATGAGCCGACTCATGGTTGCGTTTTCGAATTATTATTGGGGACATTGGAACCACAGTATCTTCAAAGCGTACACCAGAGAACATGAGAAGTTGATCGAGCACCTGAAAAATGGGGAAAAGGAACTCGCGATTCAGGAATTGCGACAAGATATCGAGAACTTTATGAAAGAATAATGTAAGAGTTTACTACGATTCTTCCAAATGCCATCGTTTTCACAGGTCGACGAATAACTTGAGAAGCGATATACTAGTAGTGTAACTGCAGTGGGATTTGGAAAAAAACAAGGAGGATATGATGAAACAAACATGGAGAAAGATACTGCTCGTTTTTGTGCTCGCATTTGCCGTGCTTGCGCCGACGAGTGCGGTTTTCGCAACAGGCGGGAAGCCGGATGTTGTGAAGACGACGGACGGATTCTATATTGATAAAACCAAGGGATCCATTTCTGGCTACGAAGGAACCGCAGTCGACTTAGTCATCCCGGAAACGCTGGAAGGCGTAAAAGTGGTCCGGATTGAAGGTCCCGGAGCTGCCGGGCCCGGTATGGGTGTTTTCGAAGGGAAGGGGCTAAAGTCTGTAACGCTTCCGAAAAACCTGAAAGAGATCGGGGCAGAGGCGTTTCAAAATAACGAGATCACCGAAATTAACGGTGGAGAAAATCTCGAAAAAATCGAAAGAGGCGCTTTCCAAAACAACAAAATTGCGAAAGTGGAATTGAGCAATACCATTACGGAGATCGGCCGAGAAGCTTTTGACAACAACCCGTTGGCATCGATCAAGCTAAGCACCGGGCTTGAAACGATCGGAGAGAAAGCATTCTTTTCCAGCTCGAATATCGCGCAAAAAATCGATATACCGTCTTCGATCAAGTACATCACGTATCTCGAAGGCACGGAAAAAACGGAAGCGGCTACTAAAACGAATACCAATGAGTTTTTTAGACAACTGTATCGTCGTTCGGTCTTCCCCGGTGCTGCCACTTTGTCGCTACTCGACCCGTACACGATCGACTCAAACGGCATCATCACCGCGTATCACGGGAGTGAAGAAAAACTCGAGATTCCTTCTAAAGTGAACGGAATCACCGTAACCGGAATCGGCGATGGCGCGTTTAAAGAAAAGAAGATTACGCAAATCGAAATTCCCGACACCGTTACTTCGATCGGAAAAGAAGCTTTTGCGATCAATCGACTTGAAAGCGTAAAGCTGAGCAAGAATCTCGTTTCGATCGGTGAAAAGGCCTTTGCTCCGGCGAATCCGAAGGATGAAACGAATCCGGTTTTCACCGTAACCATTCCGCTTTCGCTCACGGAAGTAAAGTATTCGACTACGACGCAAAATGTAACGAAGAAAGTCAATGAAGAGACGGTAGCGAAGGCATTGGCAGACCACGAAGTGTTCCCGAGCAAAACGAAATTCATCGTAGAGCGCACCTTCGAGTTTGATGCAAACGCGCAAACGATCAAAGGCTACAATGCAAAATCTACGGAAGTGAAGATCCCCGAAAAGATCGATGGGGTAATCGTGAAAATCATCGGTGCTAAGGCACTCAAAGAAAAAGCGATCACCAAATTGACTTTTGAATCGGGCGTCATCGAAATCGGCGACAATGCTTTTGAAGGCAACCGCATCGAAAGCGTAGAGATCCCGGCGTCGGTCGTCATGATCGGAAAGAGCGTGTTCCAAGATAACCCGCTCAAAACCATCAAGCTGAACCATACCTTAACCACGATCGGTGAACTGGCATT
>CAZFWK010000223.1:0-2575 GCA_964522555.1 uncultured Peptoniphilaceae bacterium
CCGTCTGCTTTCATCTCTTGAATCGTCTGGGTGATGACTTCACTGAGTTTCTCACCACTTTCGGTCTTAGCGAATGGATACGCATTGGTTTCGTATTGATTGGTATCGCCTAATATCTTGAGATTTTCAACTTCTTTAACGGTCAAGATGCAGGAAGTTTTTGCTCTCGTCCATAGGTCACAGCGGCCAAGTGAGACATCCAATACAGACATACCGTCGTAGAAAACTCGATCCAAAGTAACTCCGTACTCTTTTTCAACTGCATCTACTATGATTTCGTCGCTGGTATTGGCTTGGCATGCGATGGTCATCCCGTCCTTAATGTCGCTCATCGTTTGCAAATTGGGGTTGTCTGCAGCGGCAAGCAAACTGATTATGTTATAGGAATAGGGCTCCGAAAAATGATATTTTTCTTTTCTGGCATCTGTCACCGTGATTTGTTCTGCGACGGTGTCGAGTCTGCCGTCATCCAGCATCACCCACATGCCGTCCCAGTCCATCACCTGGATTTCAACTTCATAACCCGTTCGTTTTCCAATTTCCATCCAAACGTCGTAGTCGTAGCCGGTTAAGTTCCCTTTTTCGTCCGCTTGCATCCAACCGGGGGTGGTGGCTTCGCAACCAATGCGAACAACCTTCTTTTCTTCGCTTTGATTCCCATCGTTCTTTGCAGAGTTGGAACAAGCTGCCAGGATCAAAGCGAGGAGGATCGTGGTGAGTATCAGAGTTTTTGCTTTTTTCATCATAGTGCTCCTTTTTGTTTATATTTGGTCGAACAGGCAGTTTCATTCTATCATAAACTGTTGGAACAAAAAATTCGATTATATGATACGGTCATGAAGAAGTCTTATCGAAATTGAGTAGGCATTCTTACATTACTTACATAATAAAATCTACCCGATAAATGGGTAAATGTAGATTGAAAGAATAGAGGATGTGGATATGACGGAAACGATACGATTACAACATGATTATTCAGATAAGTTGGCGGAACTTTTTTACCGCAGGCAGAATCCGAGCGGAGCGAAGAGTAGCGAATTGGCCGCGTTTAACGATGCCTTGGCGCGCTCTTTAGGGATGGATCCGAAGGCTTTGCGTGAGGTGCCGGGGATATTTACCGGGCTTGTGATCCCGGAAGGGGCTGTGCCGATTGCGCAGGCGTATAGCGGCCATCAATTCGGGTATTTCACCAGGCTGGGCGACGGTCGCGCGGTACTTTTGGGCGAGTGGGAGGATGCGGACGGCACGCTTTGGGATATCCAGTTGAAAGGCGCCGGCAAGACGCCGTACTCCCGCGGAGGGGACGGCAAGGCGGGCTTGGGGCCTATGCTTCGCGAGTATCTGGTGAGCGAGGCGATGGCGGGGCTTGGAATTCCCACAACGAGAAGCCTTGCGGTTGCGCTTACGGGCGAAACGGTATATCGAGAAAAGGCGCTTGCAGGGGCGATGCTCACTCGCATTTCCAAAGCGCATATTCGCACGGGCACCTTCCAGTATGCCAAAGAAGTCGGCGACGACGCAGCGGTAAAGGAGCTGGCGGATTATACAATCCAAAGGCTGTACCCGGAGCTATTAGCGGAAAAAGCGCCGTATCTAGCGCTTTTGAAGACGGTGGCAGCGAAGCTCGCGCACTTAACTGCGCAGTGGATGGGCGTGGGCTTTATTCACGGGGTCATGAATACCGACAATATGTCGATCGCGGGCGAAACCATCGATTACGGGCCTTGTGCCTTTATGGATGCGTACAACCCGGCGGCGGTGTTCAGCTCGATCGACCGAAACGGGCGCTACGCCTACGGGAATCAGCCGAAGATCGCGCAGTGGAACCTGGCGCGGTTTGCCGAAACCCTGATCGGGATTACAGAAAGCGCAGGAAATGCGACATTCGCCGATATGGAGGCGGTCGTATTCGGTTTTAAGGATTTGTATGACGCGGAGTTCCGAAATGGGATGGCGAGTAAAATCGGAATCGCCGTACCCGAAGAGCGAGACGACGCGCTGATCGCGGAAATGTTGGATTGGATGAAGGAAAGCCAAGCGGATTTTACCAACACTTTCGTGTCGCTTACGCGCGGGACCTTGCGGAAAGAAGGCATCGCAAAATTAGAACCTTGGTTTGCAAAATGGGAGAGCCGTATCGACGAACAAGACGGTGGCATGGAAGAAGCCATGCGCATCATGAAGCGGTCGAACCCGGTCGTGATCCCTAGAAATCATCTGGTGGAGAAGGCGCTGGACCTCGCGGTCGAGCAAAACGACCTCAGCCTCTTTACGCAGATGACTTTGCTCTATAAAAATCCCTACGATTACGAAGCGGAAATCGCGGATGCGATGAAAGCGCCCATGCCCGAGGAGGATCGCCGTGTCTATCGCACTTTCTGCGGAACCTAGAAAGTCGCTCTACGGCTATTCGTACGAAAGCCTGAGGGCGTTGATCGGCTCGTGGGGCGAGAAACCCGTGCATGCGGATGCCATATTGAAAGCCCTATACCATCGTCGTGTAGAGACGATGGCGGAAATACCGGGCTTGCCTAGGTCGCTGCAAGAGATACTGGAGCAAGAAACCGAGCTTTCC
>CAZFWK010000224.1:0-2572 GCA_964522555.1 uncultured Peptoniphilaceae bacterium
ACCCGATGTTTGCAGCTGGCGCGATGAGCTTGAGTTCGGTTTTTGTTGTGACGAACGCACTGCGATTAAATCGCTTTCAAGCACAGGTACCGAAAGTGAAAACCGATGGACTGAATCAATCAGTCGTACAAACGCAAATAATAAAGGAGAAAAATCAGATGGAAAAAGTATTGCATATCGAAGGAATGAGCTGTTCGCATTGCACGGGAAGAGTCGACAAAGCATTAAATGCGCTGGAAGGCGTAAAGGCAGTTGTTTCTTTGGAAGATAATTCAGCGACAGTAAAGGGTGACACGCTGGACGATGCAGTTCTAACAGCTGCTGTTGCTGAGGCCGGCTATGAGGTAGTTTCGATCGAAACTCACTAGGCGACACACAAAAGCCTATCATTACGGCGAAAGAAGAAGGCAGACATCGGATCGGGCAAAATCCCGATCCGGTGCAAAGCCTACATAGGAAGGTACTGGCAAAGGCCATATGTCGAAACAGTCAAATGTGGAACGGGTTCTTCACGGATCGCTGATCTCTGCGATCACTTGGATCGCCGTTCCGTTAATGATCAACAATTTAATTCAAACACTCTATAACCTTTCCGACGCGCTTTGGGTCGGGAGATTGGGTCCGGTCGAATTTGCCGCGACTTCTTTCGTATGGCCGATTCTTTTTTTGTTTATTTCGATCGGCATCGGGATCGCGATGGCAGGCACCTCGATCCTCTCACAATTAATCGGTGCAGGTAGGATCGACGAAGCGAACCACTACGCGAATCTGATCTATTGGCTCTCCTTTTTATTTTCGGTGATCGTAATGGTGACGGGATACGCTTCGGCGCCAACGCTTATTTATTGGATGGGTGGAACGGGAGACTTTGCAAGATTCAGTATCGAGTATTTGCGGATCTTGTTCCTCGGCATGCCGATGCAATTCTTGTATTTCAGCACCAATGCGCTCTTTCAGTCGCAAGGGATCACATTGCTTACGACGATACTGAGCGGATTGTCCGCCGCTTTGAATATGGTACTGAACCCGCTGTTTATCTTTGAGACCATACCCGGCACCGCGATTCGAGGTCTGGGTCTTGGGGTTGCCGGTGCTGCGTGGGCGACTATATTTTCACAAGCACTACTCGTACTGGTCGGCCTGTACTTTATTCGAACGCGATCGCCGATGATCCAATTAAAACTCTTTCCGTTTGCTTGGGATTTCGAGAAAGTGAAATTAATCGCGCGAATCGGAATCCCGTCGATCATCGGACAATCGGGTGCGGCTTTCGGATTCGTAATCTTCAATGGTGCGATCGCCGCGTTCGGAACGGATACGGTGGCTGCGTTTAGCCTCGTCAATCGCGTCTCGGGGATTGCGATGATGCCCGCTATGGGAATAGGGAGCGGCCTTACGATCGTCGTAGGGCAGAATATCGGAAACCGAAACTTACCGCGCGCAAAAGCCTCCCTGTGGATCGGCTTTGCGATGGCGACTGCGGTTACGGTATTGTTGTCGCTTCCGATTCTATTTGCGGATGTCTCGATCTTACGATTTTTCTTGCCATTGTCAGATGACTCCCCGATCCTGGCCTTAGCGATTCATTTTTTACGATTTGCACTCATTTTGAACCCTCTGATGGGTTTTTTCAGCGTGATGCAAGGTTTCTTCCAAGGCACCGGCCATTCTCGATATGCCATGACGATGGAAGTGATCCGACTGTGGGGAATCCGACTGCCAATCGTACTCCTGTTGCAGCTCACGGGGACATGGTCGCAGGACGGAATTTGGACCTCGATGATCATCAGCAATCTCTTGGTATCTATCTTGGGGCTCGTTTTCTATCGATTGGGTAGATGGGAGAGGCCCGTAGTGGGAGGCCCCTTGGTCGAGCATATCTAAAAGAGGCGCTTCACGGACATTAGAGAAAAGGAGTAAAGATGAAATTTCAAATCACAATACCCGTTCATTTTTCCGATTCCGATAAAAGCGGACACATGTCAGCGAAGTCGATACTCAAGGCGATGTTGGAGAGTTCGATGCGGCATTCTGATCAGGTGAACAAGAGCATTGGCACTGTAGGAGTTTGGGTGCTCTACCGTTGGCAAGCGGAGTTTTTTCGATTCCCGATGCCCGGGACGACGCTGAACGCTACGACTTACACGACCGGTTTCGAAAAGTTTTATGCCTATCGTGATTTCCTTCTCTATGAAGGGGAAAGCCGGGTCGCACGAGCGACGACCACCTGGCTGCTGTTGGATCCAAAAACTTTTCGCCCGATGCGGGTTCCAAAAGATATGGCCGATGCATATAGTCCTGAACCTGCGCAGTTCGTTTTACCCGTTTATGAGCGAGCAGATACTCCGGAAGATGCACAAGAGGTGACGCTTCCCGTACGCACCTATGATATCGACGGCAATGATCATGTAAATAATTTGGTATATGTCGATTGGGTGTTGGAGGCGATTCCGATCGAGTTTCGGGATGCACATAGGCTGAAAGAATTGCAATTGACTTATCGAAAGCAGGTCTTGTTTCCCGAGACGGTCGTGTCGCGCTGTGCCGATTCGGGCGGTGGGATCTATTCCCA
>CAZFWK010000225.1:0-2567 GCA_964522555.1 uncultured Peptoniphilaceae bacterium
GGCGCGGCTTTCCTTTGCTATGTGACGCCTGCAGAGCACTTGGCACTTCCCAATTTGGAAGATGTAAAGCAGGGGATCATCGCATCGAAAATCGCGGCGCATGCGGCGGATATCGCGAAAGGGGTGCGCGGCGCCAGAGAGTGGGATGATCGGATGAGCGAGGCGAGGCAAGCGCTCGATTGGGAAAAGCAGTTCGAATACTCGATCGACCCGGAAACGGCGAGGCGAATTCGCGACGAAAGAAAACCCGAGCATGACGACACGTGTTCCATGTGCGGGAAGTTTTGTGCGGTCCGCAGCATGAACAAGGCGCTTGCAGGGGAAGAGATCGATATCTTATAAGATCGGAAAAAGAAGCGGCACCGGCCGGTGACCATACGCATTGTAGGACTCCAACCATTTCATTTTTAGAGCTTGTTCGTGTAAAATTGTGTCATAGCGAAGTTTTATCGTATCGAAGAAGACAATCGGTCGTCGCGAGGAAAGGATGTGCGTATGGAAAGTTCTACCAATCGAACGGACACGGTGATCACCGCGGAGGTGATGACGTGCTTACGAAACCAATTCGGATTCGACTCCTTTTTGGACGGGCAAGAGGAAGTCGTAAAAAGCTTGCTTTCCGGGCAGGACACCGTAGCCGTCATGCCGACCGGAGCGGGCAAGTCGTTGTGTTATCAGTTGCCGGCGCTCCTGTTTGACGGGATCACGATCGTGCTTTCTCCTTTGATCTCTTTAATGAAAAACCAAGTCGACGTGCTGAAAGAATCGGGGATTGCCGCTACGAGTCTCACGAGTGCCGACGATCTGCAAGAGCTCTCCGAAAAGATGCATGATCTTTCGATCGGAAAATACAAGATCCTGTATGTAGCGCCGGAGCGGTTGGAAACAGACCGTTTTCGGGAATTGTTGACGAGACTCCCCGTGTCGATGCTGGCGGTCGACGAAGCGCATTGCATCAGCACCTGGGGACACGACTTCAGGCCGTCTTATCGTTCGATTGATGCTTTACTCGAGAGTTTACCGAATCGGCCGCTGGTCGGTGCATTTACCGCGACCGCGACCGACCGAGTGAAGGCGGATATCGCGGCGCAGCTTTCGATGAAAGATCCGAAAACCATCACGCTCAGCTATGACCGTCCAAACTTGTATTTTTCCGTAGAAAAGCCTGCGAGTAAACTTGATTACCTCGCCGATACGATCAACACAGAAAGCTCCTCCATCATCTATTGTGCGACGAGGAAAATCGTCGACGACGTGCATCAATTCCTTTCCTCGAGAAATCTGTCGGTAACGAAATATCATGCGGGGCTTACGGACCTCGAGCGAAGCCGAAATCAGGAGGACTTTCTATTCGACCGAAAGTCGATTATGGTTGCGACGATCGCGTTCGGGATGGGGATCGATAAGTCCAATATCAGAGAAGTCATCCACTTCAATATGTCGAAATCGATCGAGAACTACTATCAAGAAGCGGGCCGAGCCGGGCGCGACGGCGAGCCGGCCGATGCAATTCTTCTGTACTCGAAGCAAGACGAAGTCATCCAAAAGCACATCATTCAACTCGGGGAAGAACAAGAAGAGGCTTACCAAAAGCTTGAACAGATGTCTCGCTATGCAAATTCGAGAGAGTGCCTTAGAAATCAGATTTTGGATTATTTTGGAGAACACCGAAGCGAGCCGTGTGGGGATTGCGGTAATTGTAAGAAAAAACGGGTCGACAAAGACTATACGGTCGAAGCGCAGAAGATCCTTTCCTGTGTGTTCCGTATGGAAAGACCTTTTGGTGCGGGGATGATCGCCGATGTGCTGAAGGGCAGTCGAGCCAAAAGGATCGTAGATTTCGGTTTCGACCAAATCTCCACCTACAATATCATGGCTCTTCAATCCCGATCAGAAATTCTAGAGATTATTGAGCTGCTCGTGCAAGAAGGCTATTTGACGAAGTCTGTCGGGCAGTATCCGGTGATCACGTTAAACGAAAAATCGATGCGTCTTTTGAAAGAGGAGAAGTTTATCGTACAAGTGGAGGAGAAGAGAGCCACCGCCACAGTCTCAAAGCAATTGACGACACCCGTGCCTCAATCCAGGGAACCGCTCGTGCATTTACTGCGGTCGTATCGCCTCGAGGAGTCCGTCGAACGAAATGTGCCGGCGTTCGCCGTTTTTTCGGATGCGACGCTACACGATCTCGCGAAAAAACTTCCCGCGACGATCGAGGAACTCCTATCGGTAGTAGGGATTGGAGAAGCGCGAGCAAAGAATTTAGGAGATGCGATCTTACGGATCGTCTCTCAATTCAAAGAAGAGAACCCGCAAGAATCTCCGATCGTCGATCAAATGGCAAAGAAATCAAGAAAAATTCCGAAAACGGGACCTTCCGCATCCGAAATGGAAAGTTATCGCCTGTATCAAGAAGGGCACTGGGTCTCGGATATCGGAAGAATTCGAGGATTCAACCCGAATACGATCTTAAATCACTTGCTGACCGCATTTGAGTTCGGGTACGAACTGAATATTCGAGATTTCGTGACAGAAGCGCGAGAAAAAGAAATCAACCGAGCGATCGA
>CAZFWK010000226.1:0-2448 GCA_964522555.1 uncultured Peptoniphilaceae bacterium
CCTTCGATGCCAAGTGCCGCCATCGCGCCGCGTGCAAGCGTTTTAAGCCGCTCCCGCGCGATGCCGCTTCCGGCGTTGTATACAGGCACGAAGGAATTTTTCCGTACTCGATCGGGCGAATCTTTCTCCCCATGATCGCTTCGGCACAACGTACGCCTTGTTCTTCGGCCGTATGCGCGAGCATCGATTTGCCGGTCACATCGCCGATCGCGTACAAACCGTCGATATTGGTCTTCATTTTGCCGTCGACCTTGATGAACTTGCGGTCCATCAAGACTGCCACCCGCGCGCCATCCAATACATCGGACACAGGCGTTCTCCCGGTTGCAACAAGGACCTTCTCAGCCGATACTTGCATGGCTTCCCCGCCCTTTTCAAAATGTACGGTGAGTCCGCTCGCTTCTTCCACCGAAAGCACTCTGGCACTCGTGTGGATTTCAACCCCGCGCGCGACCATCGTAGCGTAAAGCATCTCGGAGATCGCCGGATCCATCGGCGGTACGATACGGTCCATCATTTCGATGACCGTCACCGCTACCCCCAAGGAACGATACAGGGAAGCAAATTCCATTCCGATCACCCCGCCGCCGATGATCGCGAGTGATTGGGGAAGCGCCTCCAAATCCAAAGCTTTCGTGCTGTCGATCACGCCGGGCAGATCCATGCCGGGAATGGGGAGTTCGACGGGCTTTGAGCCCGTTGCGAGCACGACCGCGTCAAATTTCTCTTCTTTCCCGTCGATCAAAGCGGTCTTGCCGTCGACCAAACTCGCATCGGTTTCCACCACGCGGATTTGACCTTTTTCCATCAAAAGCCCCACGCCCTTCACGAGCTGGTCGACCACTTCTTTCTTTCGCGCTTGCATTCTTGGAAAGTCGGCTTCGACCTTTCCGGAAACCTTCACACCAAGCGCTTCTGCATTTTGAATTTCTTCGAGTATTTGCGCGCTTTCCAGAAGCGACTTCGTAGGAATACAACCTTCGTTTAAGCAGGTGCCGCCTAAGCGCTTTCGTTCAGCCAAGGTGACCGAAGCGCCCAGTTGTGCCAGCCGAATCGCGCATACATAACCCCCGATCCCGCCTCCGATTACAAGAACATCCATCGCTTCACCTTACAGGAGGAGAAGCGCCGGTGTTTCGATACGCTTCTTCAAGTCCGAAAGGAACAACGCCGCGACCGCTCCATCTACGATGCGATGGTCGACCGTCAGGCTGAGTTTCATCATCGGGCGAATTTGCACGGCATCCTCAACCACGACCGCTTCTTTCACAATGGCATTGATCCCGATGATCGCGACATTCGGCTGGTTGATGATCGGGGTAAAAGACTCGATCCCGTACATGCCGAGATTGGTGATCGAGAAAGTAGAACCTTCGAGCTCATCCGGGTTAAGCGTCTGATCGCGACAAGCCCCGGCAAGTCTTGCGGTTTCGTCGGAAATTTCCGTAAGCGACATCCCACAAGCGCCTCGCAACACCGGCACAAGCAAACCGTTTTCGACCGCTACGGCGACTCCCATGTGGACGCGCGGGTGCAACACGATCTCGTTCTCTTCGACACTCGCGTTCAACATCGGGTGCTCTTTTAGCGTGCGTGCGACCATCAGCATCATGATGTCGTTGTACGATACCTTTTTGGTAGGTTTCAAAGACTCTCGCATCGCCACCACTTCCGTCATATCGCAAGATACAGTCAAATTGATGGCAGCCGAAATATTTTGGCTTTCTTTCATGCGTTCGGCAATGATTTGGCGCATACGGCTCATCGGCACGCGCGTCTCTTCCTGTGCGTCCGTTTTCATAGAAGCCAGTACATCTTCTCTCCGAATACGGCCGTCCGCCTCTACCTCGCGCAGGTCCACTCCGAGCGCTTCCGCCGCAACTTTCGCCATCGGCGTTGCTTTGGGCGCTTTGCTTGCTTCTTCGATATCGGCTACGGAAATCGCGCCACCAGGGCCAGTTCCCGCCAAGTTTTCGAAGTCGACTCCCAGCTCTTGTGCGAGTTTTTTCGCTTTCGGGCTGATCTTCACTTTCCCTGTGGGTTTTGCCACCGCAGTTTTTTCCTGCGCTGCAGGAGCCGCTTTCTTTTCTTCCTGTGCTGCAGGCGCACTGCCTGCGGGGATCATAGCCGAGATGTCTTCCCCCGGTTGCCCGATGATCGCGACGGGTTCTTGCACTTTAACCGTGCCGTCGTGTACCAATATTTTTAATAGCGTCCCGGCATTGGCGGATTCGAAATCTTTTGTGATCTTATCGGTTTCAATCTCAAAAATCAGTTCGCCCAACGCGATCTCGTCGCCTTCTTTTTTCTGCCAGTCGCGGATCGTTCCTTCTTTCATCGTCAGTCCCATTTTGGGCATGACTATATACTCTGCCATCGAAATCTCCTCCTTTATTCCAATATAAATTTCCCTTCTTGTTGCGCCAGTTCGAGCGCTTCTTTTGCAAA
>CAZFWK010000227.1:0-2437 GCA_964522555.1 uncultured Peptoniphilaceae bacterium
ATCGGATGTCGCCGGATAACAAGCAGGATCCGATCCTGTTTAAGAATTTGCTTGCCGAAGCGAAGAAATCATTGGAAAACAAATACCCGCGCAAAGATTGGGAGGCAATCGTAGCAAGACTCGATTCGATGCAAGAAGATACGAAATTCTGGAATCACACCGCCGACGGACTGGCCGTTTTGGCGGACGCGTTGGATGTGAAATCCTTCCGGCTTGAAAGGGAAGTACCCAGCTATGTCGTGGTAGATGATTCTTTTTATCTCGTACCGCTGCTGCAATACTTTGACCCGATGGGCAACGCGTATCTGATGGACCTTAGCAAGGACCGCTTTACTTTATACCGCGTGAGTCGCAATATGATCGAGGAGGTCGATCAGGATCGGATCGAGACTTCGTTTGCAGAGTTGTTCGACGACTTCGACGCTAATGCCGATGTAAACTTCGGAAGCTACGGCGGTGGCAATGCGGCTTACCACGGGCACCGAGCGAAGCCCGAAGAAGAGGAAAAGGACCGCGATAAATATTTCCGCTATATCGATGCGAAGCTACCCGGTGTCCTTCGAGACGAAGAGATACCCGTGATCCTTGCGGGCATCCCCGACAATACTTCCGAATACAAAAAGCTGTCAAAGGGAGATTTCTACCTCGATCAAACGATCGACAAGCCCTTTGATTCGATGGATTTGGATCAGAAGATCGCGAGCGTTCGGGAGATCCTTCTACCGCGATTTGAAAAGCAATTTGACGACCTGAAGGAGCGCTACGACTATCTTCACTCGCAAGGGAAAGTGAGCATCGGGCTAAAAAATGTGCAGGACAATGCAGAAGCCGCGCGAATTGAGGTGTTGTTCCTTGCCGAGGATCAGGATCTGGAGACGCTTCCCTTGGTAAACGACCTCGTAACCAAGGTCATAACAGCCGGAGGCGACGTCGTCATCTTGGATGCAGGCCGCGCACGCAACAAAATCAGCGCGATCCTTCGATACTAATCGAGTCGAAGCATCGAGAGTCGCTTATATAGAGTCGCCTGACACCATCCAAGCTTGATACTCTCAGATCCCAAAGAGCCCTAAACGATCGAAATTCCAATCGTTTAGGGCTCTTTATTTTTTGAGGATTTTCATCTTGTAATTCTCAGTTTCGTGTCAACATCAAAAGAATCAGAGGTCATTCCGTGATATAATTTGTTCAAGAGAGTAGGGATGATGTGAGAATTGGAAAATTTGCTGCACTGCATAGCGTGACACAGGATACGATACGACATTATCAAGAAATGGGACTTTTAGTCGCTGAAAAGGTGAACGGACGATATGACTTTACCGATGCAGACAGCAGAGACCTCGAGAAAATCTTGCATTTGAAAGAATTGGAGTTTACGCTCAATGAGGTAAAAAAGGTGCTCGTATTCCAGCGGCTCGGTGGCATGGGCACAAGTTTATATCGAAATCTCATGGAGAGCGTGCTGATGGAAAAGGTAGATCGAACGACGGCTCGGATCGAGAAGTATAGCCGGATGAAAGAGGAAATGCAACAGGAGATCGAAGAACTGCATGCGGTCGAGTGCTTACAAAGACCGGCTTTGGGCGTGCCGTTGTCGGCGCTCGCTCTATTGGCTTGTCCGAATTGCAAATCGAGTTTATCGATTCAAGGGGGGCGCATCGAAAATAATTGGCTAATGTATGCATCGGTGAGATGCAAGTGTGGATACGAATTATTGATAGAGGACGGAATCATCATAGACCCCGGGGCGGTCCGAGAAAAGCAGCTCCGAGGTCGACCGATGCCGACGAAAGAAGAGTATTTAGAAAGCTGCTCCTATCGATTTGTCAACTTTTTATACCGCCGAATGAATGGCATGATCCGTTCATTGCGAAACCATGTCGGATCGATCCGCACAATACTTGAATTAGATCGTTGTGTCGGTTTTTTTCTGATGCAGTATTTGCGCGCTTTGCCACCGAAAGTGATGTATATCTTGGTGGATTATGACTTGGAAAGGCTGCGTGCCTTAAAAAAGGAATTAGAGTGTAGTGCGCACCATACGAATTTTTTGTTCCTGTGTTGCGACTATGCGGATCTTCCACTCGCTCCATTATCATTGGATTGTATATTAGATCATGGCATGTGCAGGACGTATTTTGAAGAAACGGGAGATTCCCTGATTCCGGAAGTCGCGCCGCTCTTAAAAGATGAGGGGATCGTGATCGGGTTTTTACCGGTAGAAGGATTCGGGGATTCGGAGGAGCCGGTTGAATCATTTTTCAAACACAATCTTCAAATGGAGATCATGAGTGAACTGCTTTTTGAACCCGACCCCACAGAACAGACGATGACAATGATGCAACGTCATATCGTGTACGAAGCAATAAAACATGGGGTTGACCCCACAAAATGAATCGGAGCAGAGGGATTCTAACCCTTTTTTACCATTGACATG
>CAZFWK010000228.1:0-2421 GCA_964522555.1 uncultured Peptoniphilaceae bacterium
AAAGGGTGCTATGTGCTCGCGCAGAATCAAGAGATGGCAAGAGAAAATTCGCTGCGAAAGATCGAGGAAAGCTTGTCGAATGCGATCGACGCAGCCGTGGCGGGCGGGATCGACAAGAAAGAAGTAATCGTAATGTTGGAGATATTGTACAGGGAGGGTGCGCATGAGTAATATACTGGAAATACGCGAGTTAGAGAAACACTATGACCAATTCTCGCTGCGTAAGGTAAGTTTTTCCGTACCGAAAGGCTTTATCATGGGCTTTATCGGGCCGAACGGTTCAGGGAAGACGACCACGATTAAGTGCTTGTTGGGATTGACGAAGTATGATGCGGGAGAAATTGAACTATTCGAACAAGTTCGAGAGACTTTGGATGCCGCGATCAACGAAGAGATCGGCGTGGTGATGGACTCATCGTTCTATGTGCAAGATTGGTCGGTTGACGATGTCGAAAAGGCGGTGTCACTTTTTTACTCGAAGTGGGACGCGCGGCAATACGATCGCCTTCTCAAGCGTTTTCGGCTCAACCGAAAGAAAAAGGTAAAGGAGCTTTCGAGAGGGATGAAGGTCAAGCTGATGCTGGCAGTGGCGCTTTCACATGATGCTAAGCTTCTGATCCTGGACGAACCCACGAGCGGGCTCGACCCTTCCGCACGCGATGAAATCTGCGAGCTGCTGGGCGAGTTCGTGATGGACGAAGAAAAAAGCGTGCTCTTTTCCACGCATATTACATCCGACTTGGAAAAGATAGCGGACTATATCACTTTCATTTTGGACGGCAAGGTCGTATACACGGGATTGAAAGACGACTTGATCGAACGGTTTATTTGTGTGAAGGGCAGTCTATCGGAATTGACCACCGATCAAAAACGACTGATGATCGGCACCAAAAAGCATCCGACCGGTTTTGAAGCCATGGTGGAGGTCTCCAATTTGGTACATTTGCCGAGTACCCTTCTCACCGAGCGCATCACTTTGGATGAGATCATCGTATTTATGAATCGGGAGGCGAATACAGATGAATAACGCAGTCGCTTTTTTAAAATTGGATCTGCTGACGGTAAAGCCTTATATGACATGGAAGAATCTTTTGATCCTAATCGGTTTGGCGATCTTTTTCCTGTTTAACGGTCAAAATGTTCTGATGATGTCGATCATGTTTATGATGTACGGGATTTTATTCGTGAGTTTCCCCTTCTCGGTCGGGGAACAAAACGGGATCGACGCCTTGTACACGGCATTGGGGATCGATCGCAGTTCGGTGGTCAGAGGACGTTACTTATTTGCCCTTTTCGTGAATGTGAGTTGCGCGATGATCGGGCTCGGATTTGCAATGTTTATGAATGGTAGAGTGGTCCAATCGATGCCGATGGAGATGGTCTTTCTCGTCGTCGCTCTCTCTTTTTTGGCTTATAGTTTGATTGAGAGTATTCAGTTTCCGATATACTTCGCGATGGGGCACAACAAAGCGAAAATCGTCGCCATGGTGCCGTTCTTCGCGATCCCGTTCGGTGCAGGGGCTATGGTGAAATTGTTGGAATATTTCAAGATCGATATCTCACCCATTTTGGAAGCGAGTGCAAAAAACGCGTATCTCACGATTGCGGTGCTAGTGGCGACCGCATTGGTCATACTCGGCATCTCGTATAAGATTGCGGAAGCTTTGTATCGCAAGAGAGATTTGGGATAACGAGTAACGAGAACGGGAAGTGAGAGGGAAAGGAAAGTGTCGATGAAAGAGAGGAGCAAATTCTTAAAACTGGATCGTTTGACGACGAAACACTTTATGAAACCGTCCTATCTGCTAGTCGTATTGTTCGGGTTTGCATGGGGATTGTGGTTTTTGAAGTCGGGCACGATGCCCGTTGCGATTTCGGTTTTGATTCTATGGGTGATTACGACGCAGGCGTTTTATTATGACGAATTGGGCACATTGGACGAACTGTATACCCTCCTGGGCATCCGTCGGAGCGACGTCGTGAAAGGGCGATACATCAACTTGTTTTCCATAACCCTGTCACTTTGGGTGATAGCACTCGTATTACAAATTCCGGTCGGCTATTTCCTGGAGAAAGAACTGGCATTAGCGGAATCGATGCTAATTCTGACGTTTGAATTCATGATGGCGATCGTAGCCCTGAATCTGCAACTACCGATCTTTTTCAAAAATGGATATGCGAAAGGTCGGGTCCGTTTGCTTCTAATCCAGTCGTTTTTTATGGTCAGTATCTTTATTTTTGGGGAATTCTCGTGCAAGACACCATGGGTTTGAATGCGTTAGTCGAACTCTTCGGGCGCTCCCTTATCGTCGTGTCGATCGGCGTGGTTGTATTGGTGTGCCTAATGACGTACGCCTCATACCGGATTTCGCGCAACCTTTATGAGAAACGCGAGTTTTAAAGAGGGTGCAACTACAAAAA
>CAZFWK010000229.1:0-2406 GCA_964522555.1 uncultured Peptoniphilaceae bacterium
CAAATGAACTGAATAGGTTTGCAAAAACCGTGACTCCATCAGGGGAGTCCAACGCGCTCCACCTCGCCTTCGTCCTCTCGATCGATAGAGAAGAAGGTGAGGACTCGCCTCAGAGTCGCACTTATGGACATCCCCTGATTCCGTCACTACTCTTCGATTGTTCCTATACATTATTCGCTATTGAAATGCAAGAACGAGATGTTTGTCAACGCTCTGAACCGATGCAAAGCACCGGTTTCAGAGCGATAAGCGTTACAATCTCGACCCATCGCTCATTACGAGAGAGGAGGAGATTTCCAGGTTCCCGTTTTTCGTTCGTAGGGCGTCGAGTAGCTCTTTTTCCTGATTTCGATTTTTCAGTCGAATGCGATATTGCAAGCGAAATAGGCTTCCCATATTGGTCGTTTTGACTTCTATAATATTGGAATGCGAAGTGTAACGGCTGAAATCTTCTTCGAATACTTCCGTGTAGTTCAGCGTTTCGGGGATCGTGATAAAGAGGATTCTTTCGTTTTCGTCTTCTTTTCCGAGGGGGCTGAGTTGGTAGAGCAGCGACACGAACAATAGCACGACCGTCGATACAGTTGCGATGATCAAATGTCCCGTGCCTACGGCCAGTCCGATCGCCATAGCGAGGAAGATCGCGGTGATCTCTTTTCCCTGTCCGGGTACCGAGCGAAACCGCACCAGGCTGAATGCGCCCATTACGGCGACGCCTGTGCCTACATTCCCGTTGACCATCATGATCACGAGGGAGACGACGGGGGTCAGCATCCCTAGAGTGACGAGGAAGTTTTGACCGGCTCCGGGATTACTCCATCCGTACACGATTGCCATCATGGCGCCTAAGAGCACCGCGGTGCCGATACAGAGGAAAAACTCGATGGAACTGAAGCCTGTGGACGCGGGTTCCGCGACTTGTGTTGTAGTGGTCAGTACATTGTTGATGATTTCGGTTGTCATGATTCTCTCCTTTCGGTACCCTATGCGGGTAGCGCGTGCGGTGCGTATACCGGCGCTTGCAAGCGAGTGCTTTGCTCGTACGCCGCCCCGATTTTGGAATACGATACGGGGAAGACTTTGACTTCGGACAGCGCGCGGCTGATCCAAAGCGGCATGGAGCCCGGCACTTTGATCTCGAGCAGCACTTGGTCTTCTAATAGTCGATTGCCGTATACCGTACCGCTTAGGGTTAAGTTGTCTTCTCTCCAAGTGAGGTTCCGGTCAAAGGTGAGGCGAACCTCCGGGTTTTCCATTCCCATGTACGCGAGGCGGTCATAAGAAAGAAAAAAGCGGGGCATGAGGTCCTCATATTGCTCTTTCCAGTAATTCCATTCCTTTACGGTCTGTGCATTCTGCTGAAAGCTCTCTTCCACATGATCGAAATGCACGGGGACGGAGGCCGCCGACAGAGCATCGCTCGCGATGTCGAATCTTCTTTTGTACACGACCCCTTTATACTTCTTTTTCATTTCGTAGAACATGCGCCCGGTCGAGTCGAAATCACCGTACGAGCGAATGCGTAACTTCTCTTTAAACACCGGCTTCGCAATAGATCTTCTGATAAACTCATAGTCATTCGTGTCGAGATACAAATTTCGGATTTCCGTGACAGGAAACTCGGTAGGGGCAATCTCTGATTGAATCGATGCCATAAATTGCCGAGCTTCTTCTTCGGTCATGATGTATTTCATTTCTTTTCTTTTAAAGGTCAAAATTGCCATAGTGATCGCTCCTTTTCAGCTTATGTTTTGCTTTTCATAGAGTTAACGCGATCGGGCACCGAATTATTGCACGATTGTAAAAGAAATGTAAAATTCGTGTAATAGACCGACAAGTCGGTGGTACGGGGTATAAATCAATAAGAGAATCGAAAGGCATGCAACCGAATCATACTTTTTGCGTCTACTAAGGTGAGAGGGAAAAATTCGCCGGAAAGAGGTGTATGAAATGGAAAGCAACACGAATCATATGAGAAAGGTGCTGAAGATCGGAGCGCTTACCGTGCTCGTGATGATTGGAATCGGCATAGGGATCGGGATGTTGAACAGAGGCCAAGTGAATGCACAAGAGAAGGACACCAAAATCCCGCAAACCATCGCAGTTCAGGGAACCGCGGAAAAATACGGGAAACCCAGTATTGCGCACTTAAACATCGGCGTTTTAACCCAAGGCGATACGATGGAAGCGGCACAATCCGCGAATACGCCGCTCGTAGATGCGGTGATTGCGGAGGTAAAGGCACAAGGGGTAGCGGAAAAAGATATTCAGACGTCGGGGTTCAATGTCTATCCGCGGTACGATAATGTGAACTACTCGCAGATTATCGGTTACGAAGTGACGCATACATTGTCTGTAACGGTGCGAGACATTGAAAAGGCGGGTGCGGTTTTGGATGCGGCGTTT
>CAZFWK010000230.1:0-2384 GCA_964522555.1 uncultured Peptoniphilaceae bacterium
CGGGAGGACGAAGTATCAGCTGGAGCGCGTTGGACCCCCTGATGGAGTCACGATTAATGCAAATAAATTCAGTTCATTTGACTTTGTATTCACTCGAAAGTATCCCCTCGGATTCTCCCGCTTCTAACAAACACCTTGTGCTATAGCTCGACCGGGATGCCTCTTTCTCGTAAGTATTCTTTCACTTGCTTTACGGTAAATACGCCGTCGTGAAAGAGCGAAGCGGCTAATACCGCGTCGGCATTGGCTTCGGATATCGCCTTGTAAAAATCGGAAAGCGCTCCGGCTCCACCGGATGCCACTACGGGAATCTCCACCGCATCCGCAACGGCTCTCGTGAGCGCCAAATCGTAGCCTTTTTGCACGCCGTCTTCGTCTAAGCTGGTCAGCAGAATCTCGCCTGCGCCGAGCGCCTCTCCTCGTTTCGCCCATTCGAGCACGTCTAGCCCGGTATCCACCTTGCCGCCGGCTTTCAGCACTGTCCACCCTCCGTCTACGCGCTTCGCATCGATTGCGAGTACGACGGCTTTCTTGCCGAACGCTTCCGCAAGTTCTGCCAGTAGCTCAGGTCGGTCGACCGCAGCGCTGTTGATCGAGGCTTTACTTGCACCCGCATTCAACACAGCGCGAAAGTCTTCCACCGAACGGATCCCGCCGCCTACCGTAACGGGAAGATGGACTCGGCTCGTGATCGCTTCGATCCGGTCCAGGAATGTCTTGCGGTGTTCGGTCGTCGCCGTGATGTCTAAGAGCACGATTTCATCGGCGCCGGCTTTTTCGTATGCCAGCGCACACTCCACCGGGTCTCCGGCATCTCGGAGCGATTCAAACTTCACGCCCTTTACGACGCGACCTTCCTTCATATCCAAACACGGAATAACTCTTTTATACATGTAGTTCCACCTTATCTGTGAATTAGTCGATTCTTTGCAAGTCGCCTTCGATCCGATAGCCCGTTCGATCGATTCGCAGGTCGAGCACTTCGTAGTCGAGTCCTTCTTCTTTGAGCCAAGCGATCATGCGGTTCTTTGCGGTTTTGTCGTTCGTAAGCCCGAGTAAAGTGGGCCCTGCACCGCTTAACGTCACGCTTTCACACAGCGACTCCAGCTTCTTTGTGACGCTTGCATAATGCGCATCGCATGCTTCGATCATCGGAAAGCGGTAGATCTCGTGGAGCCGGTCATCCGTAAAGACGCCCAAGTGCTCCAGTTCACCCTTTGCCAAAGCGCCGACTAACAGCCCGATCCGGGAAACATTAAACACCGCATCCGAATGCGGAATCATCTCGGGGATCGCTTCTCTTGCGGCTTTTGTCGCGAATGGAAACGGCGGGATGACCACGATCGGTTCGATCGATTCGTGGATCTCGAGCTCTTGCACGTATACATCCGTTTCCGTTTGCATCGCAGCGGTAAACCCGCCGTAGATCACGGGTGCGATATTGTCGGGGTGTCCCTCGAGTTGATTGCTGATCTCGAGTACGCGCTTCGGGTCGACCGGGCGCCCGTCCAATAAGAAAGCGATCATCACGCCTGCGACGATACATACCGCACTCGAGCCCAAGCCTCTTTTCACGGGAATATCCGCCTGCATGGAGAGCATAACTTTCTTTTTCGGAAAACTCATCACATACTGCGCTTCGCGCATCGCTTGGATGACGAGGTGTTCGCTTGGGTCCTCGTCCCAATTCATGACGATATCCTCTTCCGACTCCCAAAATTCGAATGTGTTGTAGAGCGTCATCGCAAGCCCGAGCGTGTCGTAACCGGAGCCTAAGTTCGCCGTCGTTGCGGGTAATATCAGTTTCATTTTCTCCCCCTTTGGAACTCTTCGAATGCCTGCACGGCGTCTTCTCGGGGAATTCGCTTTGTAAAGCGCACGGGCAGTTCATAAAGGCCGGATAGAGCTGCGTGAAGCGGGGTGTATGTCGACAGAATTTCCAATGCTTCTTTCGGATCCGCGTCTTCGTTTCGAAGCGCCTTCACAATGGTCTCGGGGAATTTCGAAGGGCTTGCCGTCGAAAGGATGACGGTGTCCGCCGGTCTTCCCATTTTATCCCAAGCGACCCACCCGCATGCGGTGTGCGGGTCCATCACATATCCGGCTTCCTCGTATACCGTGCGAATCGCCGCTTGGACTTCCTCTTCCGATGCACTGTATGCCTCAAAGCCCTCGAGTTTTTCAACCGGCACTTCGTATCGGCCATCCGCGTCCAGCTTCTGCATGAGCGCTTTCGTCTCCTCCGCCCCAAAGAGATGGCACAAGAGACGCTCCAAATTCGAAGACACGAGGATGTCCATGGAGGGCGAGCTCGTCTTATAAAGCTCCCTCTTTCGATCATATACGCCCGTCGTGAAGAAGTCTCGAAGCACCGAGTTTTCGTT
>CAZFWK010000231.1:0-2363 GCA_964522555.1 uncultured Peptoniphilaceae bacterium
CTTTTCGTTCATCAGGATTCTCTCCTTTCGCCACTCGATGTGATCATTCCCTATTTACCCGGTTCTCGAAATCCTAAAACGATTCCGATAAGAGGCTTAATCTGCCCTTGCGATTAATTCCAATAAAAAAGCACTCTGTGCATTTCACAAAGTGCCTTTCGTGGGTTCTTAATATTTAATGAACATACTTCCTTTTACATTGCAGATGCTGCATGTTTCCGGTACAAATTTTTCGATATTTCCGCATACCGGGCATAAGTAGTAGAAGATTTCTTCTCCTTGCTCGCCGTTATCAACCAGTTCTTGATACAGTTTCGCATGAACTTCTTCCGCTTTCATCGCGTATGTGAACGACTGAACCGCAGCTTTGTTTCCGGCAGCTTCCGCTTCTTTAACAAAATCCGGGTACATGTCTTGGTATTCGTAAGTTTCCCCTGCAACGCCGTCCTTCAAGTTTTCTTCGGTGGAGTGAATTTTTCCTGCTACTTCGAAGTGCTTCAGTGCGTGGATGGTTTCTGCGTCGGATGCTGCCTTGAACAGTTTTGCCGCGTTTACTTTGCCTTCTTTTTCCGCTTTTCTTGCATACGCGGTGTACTTTCGGTTTGCTTGGGACTCGCCGGCAAATGCCGCCATCAGGTTCTCTAATGTTTTGTTTTCGCTCATTGGTAATTCCTCCTTAAGATTTTATATTTGAAAGACAATCCGGACAGATGCCTTTAAAATATACATTTTTGTCGGTAATACGAAACTTGTGCAGTTCGTCTCCCCACATCGCATCTACATTGATTTCGAAGTCGGTAATCTTGCCACAGCACTCGCACTTAAAATGCCCGTGATCCTCTTCCACGATGTCGTAACGCATTTCGTTGTCTTCGATCGTGATTAACCGAACGACTCTCGCTTCCATAAACATATGGAGCGTGTTGTAGACCGTGGTTTTGGATAAAGTCGGCATTTCTTTCTTCAGATCCGAATGGATCTGCTCTGCGGTCGGATGGCATTGATTCTCAGCGAGATACTCCAATACTTTTAAACGCTGGTGCGTTAGATGGATTTTTTTGTCTTTGATCTTCTGCTTTAGCGCTTCATACATCGGATTCGACCCCCTCGCTGTGAAGACTGTTCTGATTTGTAACGATTACACTTTTGTAACTATTACAAATTATAACCGATCCAATCAAAATTTGCAACCGAAAGCGTGATTTGGATTTAATGAATTGATCTTATATAATGAACAAGATAGTCTAGAATAGTACCCACAGAAAGGTTGATTTGAAATGAAAATCGTATATTTAGAAGGACTCGGCGTCGACCCATCGCTGTTTGAGCAGCTGGAACAAGAGCAATTATCTCGATTCCCCGATTTAGAAGTCGTACACTATGCAGACCGCTCGGAGGACCCGGCTGTACTGATCGAACGCTCCAAAGATGCGGATGTACTGGTGTTTTCGAACATTCCGTTTCGTAAGGAAGTGCTGGAGCATTGCAAAAATTTGAAATACATCGCGGTTGCCTTCACCGGAGTCGATCATATCGACATCGACTACTGCAAAGAAAGAGGAATTGCGGTTTCCAACGCTTCCGGCTACTCGAATGAGTCGGTGGCGGAGCTCGTCTTCGCGCTCACCCTCGGGCTACTTCGAAATGTCCTACCTTGCGACCAAGCGACGCGAGATGGAAAGACCATGTCCGGCCTCATGGGAGAAGAGCTTTCCGGGAAAACTTTCGGCGTGGTCGGCTTAGGCGCGATCGGTACCAAAGTGGCAAAGCTTGCCCAAGCTTTTGACTGCCGCGTACTCGCGTATAACCGAAGCGAAAAGAATTTGGACGGAATCGAGATGGTCGACTTGGATACGCTCCTTGCTGAAAGCGATATCGTGTCCCTTCATGTCCCGGTCACCAATGAAACGAAAAAGCTTATTAACGCAGAAAATCTCTGCAAAATGAAGAAGTCTGCCCTGCTGATTAACGCCGCCCGCGGTCCGGTGATCGACAACGACGCACTCGCACAAGCGCTCCACGAGGGAATCATCCGCGGCGCGGGGATCGACGTGTTCGACATGGAGCCGCCGATTCCATCCGACTACCCCCTTCTTCAAGCGCCGAACACGCTCTTCACCCCGCACGTCGCCTTTGCGACGAAAGAATCCATGGTGAAAAGAGCTTATATCGTCGTGCAGAACCTGGAAGATTGGTTAGACGGCAAGCAAAGTAATATTATCCTACCATAGGAAAAGAGGCTGTCCCGATCAAGGGCAGCCCAGTCTGTAGACAAAGTCAAATGAACTGAATTTGTTTGCATAAATCATGACTCCATCAGGGGAGTCCAACGCCTCCGAAGAATGCGCTCGTATTCCTCGCGC
>CAZFWK010000232.1:0-2351 GCA_964522555.1 uncultured Peptoniphilaceae bacterium
GTGAATCTTCTTTGCGTACGCATCACAAATACGATGCAGCACGCCGAGATGATGGCGCTGGTCGCCATAAACACATACTTCATCGTGTTCGAGAAGGTGCTTCTGCCCGCCTTGATCCCTTCTACCAAAACCCCCAAGTCCTGTTCCAAAAGGACGATATTGGCGGCTTCCTTCGCCACGTCCGCCGCGGTATTGACGGAGACCCCGACATCGGCCGCGTGGATGGCGGCTGCGTCGTTGATCCCGTCGCCCATATACCCTACAACCAAGCCCGCTTTCTTTAGAGAGAGAATGATCCTCTCCTTTTGATTCGGGTCGATCTCGGCAAAGATCGAGACCTCAGGCGCTCGTCGGATGAGCGCTGCGTCGTTCATCTTGGCGAGCTCGGTCTCGGTGAGGATCTTTGCTTCGTCCAAGTTCAATTCTTTTGCGATATTGACAGCCACATAGCGGTTGTCGCCCGTGATGATTTTCAAGCTGACGCTTAGCTTCGTCAATTCCCCTACGGTTTCGACGATATCCGCCTTAAGCGGGTCGTTTAGGGTGATCATGCCGGCGAAAGTCATCCCGTCGTCCGTGACGGCGTCCACCTCCGCTTCCACTACGCGCTTATACGAAACGCCCAGGATTCGATACCCTTGCGCGCTTACTTCGCGGAATTGTTGCAAGATCCTCTCTTTTTCCGAATCGATCGGGCGCACTTTGCCCGCGGCGTCTTCCCACTCAGTGCAAGTATCCAGTACATTTTCAAACGCGCCTTTCGTCACGAGCACGGTATCACCGGCAAATGGTGAGTCTACCGGACTCTTAAACGCGATCCCCAGTCTTTTGTCGACAAAATTATAGGGGATCTCCTTTCGTTTCTCATATCCCGTGATCTCCGCCTGTACGCCTTCTACAATCGCCTTGTCAATCGCGTTTTCATATCCGCTTTGTAGCGATGCGTTCAGTAAACTCAATAACCCCACTCGCGAGGAGCTCTGCCCGTCCGCACCCAATGTTTCCTTCAGTCCGACCGAGCCCACGGTGATCGTTCCGGTCTTATCGGTGCATAGCACATCCATGCTTCCGAAGTTTTCGATCGACTCCAATTTCTTTACGATGACTTTTTTCTCCGCCATCTTCTTCGCTCCGGTCGATAGATTGACGCTGATGATCGCCGGAAGAAGCTGCGGAGTCAAGCCTACTGCGAGCGACATCGAAAAGAGAAACGAGTCGAACACGGGCTTTTTCAATACGATATTTACGATAAAGATCACGGCCAGCAAAACCCCGGTGACCACCATGAGGAGATTCCCGAATTGGCGGACGCCGATCTCGAATTCCGTATCGGGTTCCTTTTGTTGAAGCCGCGCGGAAATCCGTCCAAATTCCGTACCGGCTCCGGTTTGTACGACTAAAAAGACGCCCGTGCCGCTGACTACATGCGTTCCCATCCAGAGAGAATTGGTTCTCTCTCCTAATTGCGAATCGGCAGAGAGCACCTCTACTTGCTTTTCAACCGGAAATGTTTCTCCAGTCAAAGTCGATTCGTCGACCGACAGAGCATTGCTTTCCAGCAAGAGTCCGTCCGCCGGGATCACATCGCCCGCGCCCAATTCGACGACATCGCCGGGAGCTACATCTTCTACCGGGATTTCCTTCACCACGCCGTCTCTTCTCACTTTTGTCTTTACGCTAACCACTTCCAACAGTTTGGATATGGCGTTTCCGGCATTGTATTCCTGCAAAAAGCCCAATACCGCGCTCGCCAGCACGATCAACAAAATGATGAAGGAGTCCGTGAAGTCTCGCAGTGCGATCGAAATCGCTGTCGCAAAAAGCAGGATTAGGGTGATGGGGTTAGTCAACTGACGCAAAAACATGCGCACCGGCCCCGTCTTGCTCTTCTCTGATAGCCTGTTCTTTCCGTATTGTAAAAGTCTCTCATCTGCTTGCGATTGGGATAACCCCTTGTACGAAGTCCCTAAGGATTCCATCAAACGGTCTTTGTCTTGCGACCAAAAATTTTGATTCGATTCCATTTCGATCCCCTTCAATTCGTGTCTTCTTACTCTATCAGTATACTCCAATCATTCGAAAAACATAATCGAAGGCTTGGTGCAACACAGCCCACTTTCACGGGAATTGTGCAAGGTAATACTTTGTGCCTTAATACTTTTGTAATCTTTTAAGTAGTACTACATCTGTATTATTAATATTTCTTGTGATATCATAAGTTTATCTAATACCAATAAAGAAAGGGTGCTAACTAGCAATGGAAACTAAACACAAGGATTCCGTCTTTGAAACCGATTCCCAACTCAATAGACGAGATTTCCTGAAAACCGCCGGTAAGACCGCAGCCGCTG
>CAZFWK010000233.1:0-2339 GCA_964522555.1 uncultured Peptoniphilaceae bacterium
TGGAGTCACGATTTATGCAAACCCATTCAGTTCATTTGACTTTGTCTACAGACTGAGCGCACCCTCGCGGATGCGCTTTTAGTGTATCTACTTTCCGGCTCGCACCGCGATGAGTTGCGCTGTGATGCTGATGGCGATTTCTTCGGGCGTTCGACCGCCGATGTCGAGTCCGATGGGGCTTACGATTCGGTTGATATTCTCATGTATATGGCCTCTTGCGGGCAGATTTCACACAAAAAAATCAAAGTGAGCGGTCGCACGGGGCAACTTCACTTTGATTTTTCTTCTCAATCTTACGATAGCAGAGTTTTCTGCCCTTCCAGTTTGCGTAATTCCGAGATTTCTTCGGTCGTTTCGACGACGCCTAGGTACTCCCCTTCGGCATTCCGAACGGCAAAGTATCGGATTAGGATGAAGGCTTCTCCTTTTTGAATCCAGAAGCTTTCGGAGTCCTTTTTCCCTTCTTTAAAGTCGTTCACCAAAGCTTCCACAACGTGCAAGCTCTTCGGCGGGTGGCAGTCTTCGACTCTTCTCCCGATGATGGTGCGAGTTCTGGGGAAAACACGATCTTTCGTTTCACTGAAATAGTGAACCGTATCATCCGCGCCGACAAAAGTTAGGTCGACGGGCAAAGCGTTCAGCACCGCTTCCAAGTTCTCCGGGGTAAAGTGTCCGCTTGGCAACTGGATCGGGTCGTCATTTCGAGCTTCGGGAGCTGCACTGCCTTCTCGTACCCAGGCGGCCGCATCCGATGGACTCGCTCCTTCCGCACCTCCGGTAAACACAAATCCGATGTGTGGGCTTTCTTGCCCTACGACTTTCCAGTCTGCGTCCGTCAGGTGGTGAATGAGCATCGGCTTCAGGATCTCTTCTTCTTTTTTCACCATGGATCGGACTTGTTCTTCCGCTTTTTTGGCCGATTCCAAACTGCCGGCGTCTTCTCCCAAGAGCAGATCCTCCGCATTTTTCAGGTACGCGCGGATCTCGTCGTCTACACCCCACATGACTTTAGGGGGCGCGGTCACGCCGTCTCGTTCCAGGTAGGGGAAGAGCAAAGTCTCTTTCTTTTTATAGTGAATGTCGATCTTTTGTAAGGTTCGAATCGCCGCAAGGTACCCTTCACGGCCTTGTTTCTCGTCAGCCTCGAATTTTTCGATCGCGGACTTCCACTCGCCGTCCAAGAAGGCCAAGATACCCTTATTTTCTTCGGAGAATACAGTAAGCGGGTGCCCGGCTGTCTCCGGGTGGCCGATTTGCTGCACGCTTCCCTCAAATAGCGTCGCATGGACATCGCACAAATTTTGGATCTCTTCGATGGGCACGCCGGATTTGACCAACTTCGCCTCCGCAGCCGCAATTTCCGTAGCCGGGACGTCGCGAAACGCTTCTGCAAATTCTCCCTTTACCTCATCGACAGTTGCTCCCGCATGCAATTTTGCGAGAATCTCCTGCAGTACTTCGGATCTATCTTTCATTTTTGCACCTCAATCTATTTTCTTCTATTATACACCTATTTGGTCTTCTATAAGTTGATCCCGGTCAACTTTCCATAAGAATAGACGCACGGATGTGCGCCTTCGTGTTTATTTCTGTCTATTATTCCGGGCATGCGCAGCGATCGAATCGGCGATCAACTGGATGAAGTCCTCGGCATTTGAATCGATCGGTTGTCCCTTTTCATCGAATTTTTCATGCACCGCACTGAAGTATACCTCGGGCTGATTCATCATAGGCATATCCAGGAAGGAAATCGCCTGACGCAAATGATGATTGGCGCCAAATCCCCCGATCGCGCCGGGCGATGCCGAAATGACCGCTGCCGGTTTCTGATTCCAGACACTTTGTCCGTAGGGTCGGGACCCGATATCAAGCGCGTTTTTCAACACAGGGGTTGTGGAGCGATTGTATTCCGGTGTAGCAAAAACAAACGCATCGAATTTCGCTACGACCTCGCGGAATTTTTTCACTTCTTCCGGTACTTTTCCCTCGACGTCAAAGTCCTCGTTATAAAAGGGAAGTTTACTAATATCTACAAATTCTGCGGTTACATCCTCCGGCAGACGGCTCATCACGGCTTGCGCCAAAACTTTCGTAAAGGAGCCTTCTCGAAGGCTTCCGACTAATACACCAATTTTCAATTTCAGAACATCCTTTCTTGTTGCTATTTCATTAATACCCAAAAATCTCAAAATATCACTAATTAGTTGTTTCGTAAAAAAAGAATGGTCAATCACGTGAATTGACCATTCCCATTTATTTGTGAACTAGCAGACGTCTGTAGCGTCTTGCTCTACAAAGCCCGCTTCTGCCAATACTTTAGCAGCGTCGGCTCTCTTTTC
>CAZFWK010000234.1:0-2332 GCA_964522555.1 uncultured Peptoniphilaceae bacterium
TACCGCAGGTCCTTCGGATATCCCATAGTTTGGACTCGTCTTTCGTATTCATACCCGCGATGACGATATCTCCTTCAGTGGGTGTGATCAACCCATTAAGCAGTTTTGCCAAAGTCGATTTGCCGCTCCCGTTGTGTCCGAGCACGGCAACAAACTCGCCCGGATATACCGAGAGCGAGAGTTCTTCCAATGCGTATGACGGCTCCCCTTCTTGCGGGTAAGCGTATGATAATTGCGATATTTCAATGATCGGATCCACAGGTTCTCCTATCTGTACTTATTGTTCCATCCTATCATATAGAATAGAAAAAGGGACTAAGGAAGCTCCTTAATCCCCTTGAGGCTATACCAGCTCCAAAATCGCCATTTCGGATCCGTCGCCTTGACGCGGTCCGATTTTGATTACGCGTGTATATCCGCCATTTCGCTCCGAATAGTTCGGTGCCAGCTCTTTAAAGAGCTTTTCTACGGTTTCTCTTTTATACAAATAGGCCATTGCTTGACGCTTTGCGTGCAAATCGCCGCGTTTTCCGAGCGTAATCATACGGTCCGCCATGCGTTGGGTTTCCTTCGCACGTGTTACGGTTGTCGTGATTCTGCCATGGTCCATAAGGCTTTGCACCTGATTGCGGAGCATTGCATTCCTATGGTCGCTGCGACGGCCTAATTTTCTGAGTCTCGCCATCTGATCCTCCTATGCTTCGGTTGATTCCGGTTCTTCCGACTCTTCGCTAAAAGTCAGACCTATTTCGGCTAATTTGTCTTCTACTTCTTTGATGGACTTCTTGCCGAAATTCTTTATTTTAAACATTTCATTATACGTACGTCGCGTGATATCGCCTACCGTGTCGATGCCTGCGCGTTTGAGACAGTTGAAACTTCTGAGGGACAGATTGATCGTATCGATGGGAGTTTCCAGAACTTTCTCATCTTCAGCGGTGGTTTTCTTTGAATCAACCAAGCTGACGAGTTCAAGGTTCGGAAGCTCGACGAATTGATTAAAATGCTCGATCAGAATGGTCGCCGCTTGCGCTAATGCTTCTTGCGCTTTGATCGTTCCGTTGGTTTCCACATTGATCACCAAGCGATCGAAGTCCGTCTGCTTACCAACTCGGGTATTCGATACATCGAAATTCACCGCTTCAATCGGAGAGTACGAAGCATCCAACGGGATGAACCCGACGATAATGCTTTCTTCTTCCTGGGTTTCTTCATCATCAGCCAGAGGGGACGGTTGTGTCTCGTTAGATTCGGCGGTTTCAACCATATGGTAGCCCTTGCCTTTACTGATCTCAAGCTCCATGTGGAACTCTGCGTCCTCGTTAAGCGTCATGATCAAGTGATCGGTATTTACAATCGTCAAATTCGCGTCTTGGTTGAGGTCACCGGCTCTGACTTCCATCGGGCCTTTGAAGTCAAAATGCATCATGATCGGGTCGTCGCCGTGCATCTTGCAGGCCAGTCCCTTTAAGTTTAGGATGATCTCGGGTACATCTTGTAAGACGCCCTCAATCGTCGAAAATTCATGTTGCACATTTTGAAACTTTACGCGCGTAACGCAAGCGCCTTCCAAGGAAGCCAAAAGTACGCGACGCAGGCTGTTTCCGATGGTGAGGCCGTAGCCTCGGTCGAGCGGTGTTAATGCGAAGGTCCCCTTGTCCTGCGTGTCATTGAGTTCCAATATTTCGATTCTGGATCGCAACTCTTCGGTCATGCAAATACTCCCTTCTGAATGTCGATTTGGGTGTTTGTCTGCATCGATTATTTCGAGTACAGCTCGACGATCAAGTGCTCCTCTACCGGAATATCGAGATCTTCGCGGGTCGGCTCAGCCGCGACGGATCCTTTGAGGTGTTCCGTATCCACGGATACCCAACGGACCGCGTTTCCGCGATTCTCCAGCATTTCGCTGAATTTTTTGCTCTTCGTGCTTTTTTGTTTCACTTGGATTACATCTCCGACCGACATTTCATACGACGGGATGTCCACTTTCTTGCCGTTGAGCGTGAAGTGACCGTGTACGATCAGCTGTCTCGCTTCTGCACGAGAGAGTGCAAAGCCCATTCTGTATACGACATTGTCCATACGCAGTTCAAGCAATTTCAGGAGGTTTTCCCCTGTGATGCCTCTGAGTTTGTCCGCTCTTTCGAATGTCTTTACCATTTGCGATTCGCTGATTCCGTAGAAGCGCTTCACTTTTTGCTTCTCACGCAACTGCATTCCGTACTCGGTAACCTTCTTTCTCGCTTGACCGTGTTGGCCGGGCGCGAAATTTCTACGGTTCATCGGGCATTTATCTGAATAGCACTTGTCTCCCTTTAAGAAGAGCTTT
>CAZFWK010000235.1:0-2307 GCA_964522555.1 uncultured Peptoniphilaceae bacterium
CCGTCTCCACGCAAGTGCGCTACGGCGAGCAAGTAGATTCGCCGGTCATCGAACAAGGCGGTGCCGACATCCTCGTCTCATTTGAAGCGATGGAAGCGCTCCGTTGGCTGAAATACTTGAAACCGGGGGGAAAGGTCGTCGTCAACGATCTGAAAATCCCCTCCATGCCGATTCTGTCGGGCAGCGCGCCGTATCCGGATGGAGCGATCGAAGAAATCAAAAAGCATGTCCCCGTTACGGTCGTCCAAGCGCATCGTATCGCCGAAGAATTGGGAAATGCCAAGGCGGCGAATGTCGTGCTTTTGGGGACGCTGATCCAAGCGATGGGGCTTGGCACAATCGACTGGGACGCGATCATTCGAGACAATGTAAAGCCGCAATTCGTAGAATTGAATCGCGAGGCATTTCACGCGGGGATGACGGCCGCATGAGCCGCATTCTCGTAATCAACCCCGGCGGGACTTCTACGAAAGTCGCCGTGTTCGAAGATGCGACCCCGGTTTTCAACAAGACGATCACGCATGCTGCAACCGAATTGACGGATTTTGAACGAGTCTTCGACCAACGGCCGTACCGGACCGAGAGGATCCTCCGCACTTTAGACGAAGAAAGGATCGACCTGGAATCGATCGATATCATCATGGCGCGCGGCGGGCTCGGAAAGCCGATGGAAGGTGGCGTGTACGGCGTGTCGGACGCGATGATCGAGGATATGAAAAACGCACGATACGGGGAACACGCTTCGAACTTAGGCTGCGCAATTGCGAAGGACCTTGCGGACGGAATCGGCGTAAATGCCTATATCATGGATCCCGTTTCGGTGGACGAAATGAACGATGTGGCGAGGCTTACCGGACTAAAAGAAATCCCCCGAGTCAGTTTATTACACGCGCTCAACAGTCGGTGCGCGGCCCGAGAGGCTGCCAAAGACCTGGGAAAAGCCTATGAAGATACGAACCTGATCACGGCACATTTGGGTGCGGGGATCTCCGTCGTGCCTCACGAAAAGGGCAATATGATCGACTGCAACAATCCGATGGAAATGGGGCCGTTTTGCCCGGATCGAGCGGGAGGACTCCCGTCACGCGCGCTCGCCAAGCTGTGTTTCTCGGGGAAATACACGCAGGAAGCGCTCCTCACGAAGATTAGCCGAGAAGGCGGGCTTTACGACCATCTGGGCACCAAAGACCTTCGTGATGCGGAACAAATGGCAGCGGAAGGGGACGAGTACGCGGCTCTCGTGATCCGTGCGATGAGCTATCAGATCGCAAAGGAGATCGGGGCGATGGCGACCGCGCTTTCGGGCGAGGTGGATGCGATCGTGCTGACGGGCGGGATGGCAAATTCGCGGACCGTAGTGCAGGAGATCGAAAAGCGCACCGCGTTTATCGCGAAGGTGATCGTAAAAGCTGGAGAATTCGAGATGGAAGCGTTAGCGGAAGGCGGTTGCCGTTTGCTACATGGCGAAACCGCGCCCAAAGAATACTGAGATTCAAGAAAGGAAAGAGTCATGATTTCAAAAGAGATGGTGGCGCTCGGTACACAGCGTTCGGTGATTCGGGAGATTTCGATGTACGGAGCGAAACGAAAAACGGAGACGGATCCTGAGAATGTTTTGGACTTCAGCTTGGGAAACCCCAATGTGCCATCGCCGGACGAAATAACGGCGGCAATCCTCGACATCGTGAACACGAAGTCGCCAATCGACTACAACGGCTATACGGCGAGTGCAGGGGCAGAAGGTACACGAGCCGCAATCGCAAATAATCTGAACCGAAGATTTGGCACCAAGTATGATGTGAATCACTTGTATCTCACGTGCGGAGCGGCCGCCTCTTTGGCGATTTCGCTGAAAGCGATCGTCACATCGGAAGAAGACGAGATTATCGTGTTCACACCCTACTTTCCGGAGTATAAGGTCTATATCGAAGGCCGCGGCGCCAAGATGATCCAGGTAGAATCGGCGAATGATTTCCAAATCTCCTTCGAGGAGTTGGAAAAATCGATCAATCCCAACACGAAAGCCGTGCTCATCAACAGTCCCAACAATCCATCGGGCGTCGTGTACGGCAAGGAAACGATCCGAAGATTGTCCGAGCTCCTGGAGAGAAAGTCGGAAGAATACGATCACACGATCTTCATCCTCTCGGATGAACCGTATCGGGAACTCGTATACGGCGGCGTGGAAGTGCCGTTTATCCCGAATTACTACGACAGTGCGATTGTCTGCTACTCATGGAGTAAGTCGCTGTCTCTTCCGGGGGAAAGAATCGGGTATATTTTAGCGCCAAACAAAGGACCCCATCA
>CAZFWK010000236.1:0-262 GCA_964522555.1 uncultured Peptoniphilaceae bacterium
CCGTGCGGGGGATGATGCGAAGCAACTTCCAGCCGAGATCGAGCGTTTCTTCGATGGTACGATTGGTATAGTACCCTTGGTCCACGTATTCCTTGTCGAAAGCTTCGGCAAATTTTGCAAATGCGCGGTCCGCTTCCGAAAGGGCGCTGTCCCCTAAGATGACGGCAAGCTCTCTCGCTTGGCGACCTGCGGTGTAACCGGCGTAAATTTGGTTCATGGTATCCGCGTGGTCTTCTCGAGTTTTGCCTTTTCCGATCCCCTT
>CAZFWK010000236.1:272-2296 GCA_964522555.1 uncultured Peptoniphilaceae bacterium
AACGCGAAAGCGACGGAACGATGAAAATAGGCGGCTCGATGCCTTGCTTGTAGAGTTCACGCGTAAGGATGATCTGTCCTTCGGTGATGTATCCGGTCAAGTCCGGAATGGGGTGCGTGATGTCATCCTCCGGCATGGTCAGAATCGGGATTTGCGTAATGGAGCCGTTTCTTCCCTTTACTCTTCCCGCGCGCTCGTAGAGGTTCGCAAGGTCGGTATACAAGTAACCCGGGTAACCGCGGCGTCCCGGTACTTCTTTACGGGCTGCCGATACTTCACGGAGTGCTTCCGCGTAGTTGGTCATATCCGTCATGATAACGAGTACGTGCATGTCCTTTTCGAATGCGAGATACTCTGCACAAGTAAGTGCCATACGCGGGGTGGAGATACGCTCGATCGCGGGGTCATCGGCCAAGTTCATGAAGAGCACGGCACGATCGATCGCGCCGGTTTCCGTGAAGTCGTCGATAAAGAACTGCGCTTCTTCAAAGGTGATCCCCATTGCGGCAAACACAACGGCGAATTTCTCACCCTTGCCCAGTACCGACGCTTGTCTTGCGATTTGCGCCGCTACGTTGTTATGCGGAAGACCGGATCCCGAGAAGATCGGGAGCTTTTGCCCGCGAACCAAGGTGTTGAGTCCATCGATCGTCGAGATCCCCGTTTGGATAAACTCATCCGGGTAGTCTCTCGAAACCGGGTTGATCGGGGTTCCGTTGATATCGATGCGCTTGTCGGGCATGATATTCGGACCGTTGTCGATCGGGCTTCCGAGTCCGTCAAAGATGCGGCCGATCATGTCTTCCGACACGCCCAGCTCGAGCGGCTTTCCTAGGAAACGTACGGCTGTCGACTCGAGGTTGATCCCCGTAGAGCCTTCGAACAACTGTACCATGGCTTTGTTGTTGGTAATTTCGAGGACGCGGCCGCGTCTGCGCTCGCCGGTTTGCATTTCGATTTCGACAAGTTCTTCGTACTTGACGTCTTCGATGCCTTCGACGACCATCAGAGGACCTACGACCTCCGTAACGGTTTTATATTCTTTAAGCACTGGCGAGCCCTCCCTTATCGATTAAATCTTGTGTTTGGCCATCCAGTTCTCTCGTAATTTCTTTGAACGTTTCCAATTGTGTCTCCGGAATATTCTTTGCCCTGGTGATGCGTTCTCGAACCGGGATTGCCAAAATGTCGTTCAAATAAACGCCGGCATCCAACGCGCGTTTCGACTGATCGTAGAAGTGCAGGATCAGCTTCAGCATCAAGAATCCTTTTTCAACCGAGCAGAAGGTGTCGACATCGTGGAAAGCATTCTGCTGCAAAAAGTCCTCGCGAAGCGACTTGGCGACTTCGAGTTTCAGCTGATCGCCTTCGGAAAGGGAATCGCGCCCTACGAGTCGTACAATTTCTTGCAAGCCCGACTCTTCTTGAAGTAGAGCCATCGCGGTGATACGGTTTTTCGCATAATCCGGATTGACATGTTCGTCCATGTGGCGGTCCATCTTCGCTTGATACAGGGAGTAGGAGTTCAACCAGTTGATCGCTGGGAAGTGACGCGCGTATGAAAGCGCATAGTCGAGTCCCCAGAAGACTTTTACAATTCGAAGGGTCGACTGCGATACCGGCTCCGAAATGTCTCCGCCCGGAGGGGAAACCGCACCGATTACGGTGAGAGAGCCTTCTCGATTATCCGTTCCCGCGCACACGACTTTCCCAGCACGCTCGTAGAAGTCTGCAATACGGGATGCGAGGTACGCCGGGTAACCTTCGTCACCGGGCATCTCTTCAAGACGTCCGGACATTTCACGAAGTGCCTCAGCCCATCTGGAAGTGGAGTCCGCCATCATCGCGACGGAGTAGCCCATGTCGCGGAAGTATTCCGCAATCGTGATCCCCGTGTAGATGGAAGCTTCCCGCGCCGCTACCGGCATATTCGAAGTGTTTGCGATGAGTACCGTACGCTTCATCAGAGATTCGCCGGTCTTCGGGTCGATGATTTCCGGGAACTCCATCAGTACGTCGGTCAT
>CAZFWK010000237.1:0-2293 GCA_964522555.1 uncultured Peptoniphilaceae bacterium
TCGCCGGAAAAGACAATGATGGTCTTGCCCTGGGGCGCGTCCCGGCCCATAGGGGCTGCTGCTATGGCCAGGCCCTTTTGCACCAGGGCCACATAGTCGCTGCCCCGGCGCTCATTGCTGAGCAGGGTATTGCCAGTGCTTTTGCACCAGGCGGTAATATCCCGGGCAAAGCCGGGGTCAGAGGCGGAGACCTCGATCACCGCCCCGTCTGCCAGCGACCCCATCATCTCGAACACCTTCAGCAGCGGGCCGGGGCATTGCATACCGCAGGCGTCTACCACCGTGACCACATCCGCTTGCGGAGTAAAAGGCTGTGTTGGTGCGGCCGTCTGCGCCGGTTTCGGCCGTTTCCCGAAGATCGAGTGGTAGAGTCGATAGCCCCCTGCGAGGATCGATGCATCAAAGCCGTTCGCTTCGAGCATTCGAGCGCTCGCGTAGGCCTTGAGCCCCATCTGGCAACTCAAAATGATCGGCCTTTTCGGGTCGAGTTCGCCCAGGCGATCCCTGAGTTCGGTTTGAGGAATGAGCGTAAATCCGTCGATCGCGCCGTTTTCAAACTCCACCGCGCTCCTCACATCGACCAGTTGCGCTTTTCCTTCTTCTTTTATCGCATCGAGATCATGCCAATGGACTTGCTTCACTTTTCCCGTCACAAGATTTTCGATGACGAATCCGATCATATTGATCGGGTCTTTTGCCGAACCGAACGGCGGGGCATAGGCGAGCTCGAGGTCGGCCAAATCTCTCGCCGTCATCTTCGCGCGAATGGCCGTCGCAATCACGTCGATCCGCTTGTCGACGCCGTCGTAGCCTATGATCTGCGCACCTAAGATTCGACCGTCTTTCGGGTCAAAGAGCGTCTTGATTGACATATTCACCACGCCCGGATAGTAATTGGCATGATTTCCTACATAGATAAACGATTTGTCATACGAGAGACCGAGCCTTTTTGCGGTCTTTTCGTTTACGCCGGTGGAGGCGACCGTCATGTCGAAAACTTGCAATACCGAGGTGCCTTGCGTGCCGACATACGTCGTATCCAGGCCGTAAATATTATCGGCTGCGATCCGCCCTTGCTTATTTGCAGGCCCCGCTAAGGCCACGTAGCCCTTCGTGCCCGTCACGGGGTCGGTGATCTCGATCGCATCGCCTACCGCGTAAATGGAAGGGTCAGAAGTGCGCATGTGCGCATCGGTGACGATCGCGCCGCGCTCGTTCAGCTCGATGCCGGCTTCCTTTGCGATTTTCGTTTCTGGTCGCACGCCGATCGCCATGATGAGCATATCGGCGGAGATCTTTCCTTCCGTCAGGGTGACTTCAAGTTCAGAGCCCGTGTCTTCCATCGACTTTACGCCGTTTCCGAGTTCCAATGCGACTCCGTTTCTCTCCAAATTGCGGTGTACATCGGCCGCCATATCCGCATCGATCGGCGCTAACACTTGGTCGAGCATTTCGACCAGCGTGACCGAAAGACCCGCATGACGCAAGTTTTCCGCCATCTCAACGCCGATAAAGCCGCCACCCATTACGATTGCGGACTTTGGCTTCTGCGTTTCGATATATTCTTTGATACGGAAAGTGTCTGGGATACTGCGCAGAGTAAATACGCGCGAGGAGTCGCTACCGGGAATCGGCGGCTTTAGCGGTTCGGCGCCCATCGAAAGGATGAGGGAGTCGTAGCTTTCTTCATACTCTTCGTCCGTCTTTACGCGTTTTACACGCACTTTTTTCTCTTCGCGGTCGATCGCGATCACTTCTTCTGAAATGCGCACATCGATATTAAATTTGTCGCGAAAATCTTCCGGCTTTTGTACGGTCAGCGCATCCTTATCTTGGATTATGCCACCTACATAATAGGGGAGACCGCAGTTCGCGTACGAAACGTATTCGCCGCGTTCAAACATGATAATCTCAGCCGACTCGTCGAGCCGCCTGAGCCTGGGGGCTGCGGATGCACCGCCCGCCACACCGCCTATAATAAGTACTTTCTTCGCCATATGATTGTCCTCCTAAAGGGTTATTTCTTGCTGTCATCATACCAATAGAAAGATTTGCGTTCAGTGACTCGGTCACACAGACAAAAAAAGAGCCACTCTATTGAGCGGCTCAGAGCGTTGACAAACTTCTCGTACATGAATTTTAATAGCGAACGATGTATAGGAATGATCGGAGAGTCAGTGACGGAATCAGGGGATGTCCATAAGTGCGACTCTGAGGCTAGTCCTCACCTTCTTCTCTATCGATCGAGAGGACGAAGGCTAGGTGGCGACGAGCGCGAGGAATACGAGCGCAT
>CAZFWK010000238.1:0-2214 GCA_964522555.1 uncultured Peptoniphilaceae bacterium
AATACCGGAATAATAAGAATGAGGATCCCTGATGCAATAATTTTATTACTTTTTTGAATTCTGTAAACCAGAAGGAATCTTTCACCATTCCGGCTCTGTATCCTTTGTTTGACATACACCCTCCACAAGAGTATTTACTGAGAAGTCTAGTCTTTAGACCGATTTCAAGAAATCCGCCAGAAAGCAATAACGAAGAACTGTTCTATTAGTTGCGTTACAATTTTATTGCGTGATATTCCAACTTTGATGTGACTTTTATGAAGTCAATTATATCATGTACGTTACAAAAAGAGTTCTGATCGAGTGAAATCCGATAAAGTCCATATAACGGTGTCAAAAAGAATAAGCCAAGGCTCCTTGAAAGGTCTCATTTGCGACCGGTTCATCCGCCTTAAGATAAAGGATCCGATTAGAAGATCTATGTGTCCATTACCAAACAAAAAGCAACTAGTTTTCGTAGTTGCTTTCGTCGATAGCTGCCTTATTACTCCCACTCGATCGTCGCCGGCGGTTTCCCAGTAATATCGTACACTACTCGGTTGATGTGGTCTACTTCTTTTACAATTCGGTTGGAGCAGATTTCCAGGACTTCCAGGGGGATTTTGGCCCATTCGGCGGTCATGAAGTCGGTGGTGGTGACGGCTCTTAGGGCTAGGGTGTAGTCGTAGCTGCGGGCGCCGCCTTTTACGCCTACGGAGCGCATGTCGGTGAGGACGGCGAAGTATTGGCCGATTTCGCGGTGGAGGTTTGCGTTTTGGATTTCTTCTCGGAAGATTGCGTCGGCGTCTCGCAGGATGTCGAGGCGTTCTTTTGTGAGGGCTCCGATGCAGCGGACGGCTAGGCCCGGTCCCGGGAAGGGTTGGCGCCATACGAGGTCTTCGGGGATGCCTAGGACGGTTCCGACTTTGCGGACTTCGTCTTTAAAGAGCGATCGCAGCGGTTCGATGAGTCCTTCGAAGCCAATGTCTTCCGGGAGTCCGCCTACATTGTGGTGGCTCTTGATGACGGCGCCGCCGATGCCGCTTTCGATGACGTCGGGGTAGATGGTGCCTTGGACGAGGAAGTCGACATTTTCAATCTTCTTCGCTTCGTCTTCAAACACGCGGATGAAGGTTTCGCCGATGATTTTTCGCTTTTGTTCGGGGTCGGTTACGTCTTTTAGGAGGTCCAGGAAGCGGTCTTGTGCGTCGACTTTGATGATCTTCATGTCGAACTGATCCTGAAACACGCGCATGACGTCGTCCGCTTCGTTCTTGCGCAAGAGGCCGTGGTCGACGAAGATACAGGTCAAGTTTTTTCCGATCGCTTTGTGTACGAGTACGGCTGCAACAGAAGAGTCGACGCCGCCCGATAGCCCGCAGAGCACGTGTTTGTCGCCTGCGATTCGTTTGACTTCTTCGATTTGCTCTTGTGCGAAGTCTTCCATATTCCAGGTTGCGCTCAGTCCGCAGATGCCTAGGAGGAAGTTCTTCAGCATGGTTTTGCCGTGTTCGGTGCGGTCCACTTCCGGGTGAAACTCAAGCGCGTACAGCTTCTTCGCTTCGTTTTGCATCGCGGCGATGGGATATTCTTCCGATTTCGCGATCACTTCGAATCCTTCGGGGAGTGTCTTGATTCGGTCGGAGTGGCTCATCCATGCGGTGCTGTTGGCGGGTACTTCGGCAAAGATCGCCGTCTCGCTAATGGAGATGGCGGTCACGCCCGATTCTCTCGTGTCCGCTTCGACGGTGCCGCCCAGAGTGACGGCCATCAGTTGCGCGCCGTAGCCGATGCCTAAAACCGGTACGCCGAGCGTGAAGATCTCGGGGTCGAGCTTTTGCGTTTCTTCTTCGCTGATGCTTGCGGTGCTTCCACATAAAATGACGCCTGCATAGCCTGCTTCTTTCAGTTCGGAGAAGGGCGTCAGATGACTCTTTACTTCGCTGTATATGTTCAATTCGCGGACGCGCCTTGCGATGAGTTGCTTGTACGAGCCGCCGAAATCGAGTATGAGGACTTTTTCTTTGGGTGAATTCATGGGTTTCCTCCTTGGATAGTTTCTACGCTAAGTATACAACTGAAAACCCGTTTCTATCAACTTTTCTTGAGCGCTGCGGGCTCTCGGAACGAAAAAACGACCCAAATTCAGGTCGTTTTCAGACTTAAGACAAAGTCAAATGAACTGAATGGTTTTGCATAAACCGTGACTCCATCAGGGGAGTCCAACGCGCTCCA
>CAZFWK010000239.1:0-2194 GCA_964522555.1 uncultured Peptoniphilaceae bacterium
TTTTTCGTTTGCGATTCTACTTTTTCTCCGAAAGATTTACGAGAGAATAGAAGTAGCCTTTTTGTTCGATTAGGTGGTCGTAAGATCCTCTCTCTTCTATCTTTCCGTTTCGCAGATAAAGGATCTCATTAAACGGGAGCAGGATTTTTCGGTCGATTTCGTGAGTTACGACAATTCGAGTCAACGCTTCAAGCTGCAGAACCTGTTCAAGTATGTGGTTTGCGGTTTCTCGATCGAGCGATGAGGTAGCTTCATCCATCAGAAGGACCGTAGGGGTATGTAGAAGACTTCTTGCGATGGAGATCCGCTGCCGTTCCCCACCAGAAAGATTTGCGCCATTTTCTCCACACGAGAAGTCCAATCCCTTTTCTGCAACAAAGGCAGATAAGCCGGCTCGAGTAAGAGCGCGCCCCAACAAATCTGGATCTGTCTCCCGAAACATTGTGATATTCTCTCTTATCGATGCGTTGAAAATGAACACATCCTGCTGCACAATCATGAACTTGCGGTATAGATCCTCCAGTTTGATATCTCGAAGCTCATTTCCATCTACGCGGATTTCCCCTTCGTATTGTTCGAAACTCCGAAGCAAGAGCCTCAGGATTGTTGATTTTCCGCTGCCGCTTTCTCCAACGATCGCGTAGCTCTTGCCCTTTTCAAAAGACGCGTTAAAGTTGCTGAGCACGGGTAGATTTTCTTCATAACAAAAGGACACATTATCAAAACGAATCTCTTCCCTGAATTCCGGCATCGCCAGAGTCCCCTCCTCAGCTTGATTGGAAAAAGCTAGGGAATCCATTTTATCGATCAAGCCATATGCGGCCTTTCGTTTGGCAAGGAGTCCGGGCAATATCTGAACGGGCTCTATGATATTGTTCATCAGCTGTACAAAGGCTAGAACAATCCCGACTGTGATCTGTCCTTGTAACGCGAGATAAGCTCCTACAAGAAAGACGCCAATCTGCATAGCCGCTCCGATTGCACTAGAAAACACGTGGATAAAACCTTCTGCATTGCGCCGAACCCTCTTTTCCTCCTCCAGATGCAAATTTTGTAAGGTAAAGACACTTGTTGCCTCTTTTTCTGCCTGAAAGCTCTTGATCACAAAAAAACCGGAAAGTAGGTCCTTGATGACTTCCGTAAATTTTTCATTTCGATCGCTAATGCCGCGCTCAAGTTGCGCGATCCGTTTCCCGAAAAGGATGGAAACCAGGACTGGCAGAGCTGTGAACAATATCACGGCAAAAGTCATGGCGAGATTGTACCATATCATCAAACTAAGTGCTCCGAAGAACGAAACCAATAGAATGATGATCTGAATGTTCGCAAACAGTATATTTTCTTCAATAGCTTGCGTGTCACGAGTTAGCAAGGCTATATAGGTGCTAGATTGTTCTTTGGAAAAGGAGGCGATGTTCTTCCGGGTGATTGCTTCAAACGCGTCTTGTTTATACTGGATCATACCGGTTTTCGCAAAATGGTGACGCTGGCGCACCATAAAGAGCTGAGTCAGGAAGAAGCCAAGTATCAACACGACGGACCAGAACAACAGCCGGTTTAAGTCCTCGAAATCACCGGATACCGCTACATCTAGTATCTGCTGTAACAGGTAGGCAAAAAGGACAGAGATGAGCGAAGAAAAGATCCCGAAAACTAGTGTAATAACCAGACTTACCAAATTTTTTCTATACAATGCATTTCTAAGAGTATTCACTTATTCCCCCTAAAATAACTGATGAGCACAAATCAGGAATTCGCACTCATCAGTTAGGTACTGAAGCAGAGTTAACACTCATACTGACAATAGTTTCGACTTATCTCTGCTTACCTTACAGCTGTTGGTAATTAGCCGATTTCGATGTACAATGAACCAATTTTTACGCCATTACTTGATTCTTCCAAATCCCTTTCAAAAAGGCTGTTGTTTTTCCTTATCCCTTCTCTCGAGTTGACTTCCCAGTTCCGATTTTATGCGATTTCGAATAGTAGAACAAGAGTTGCTGAAGATACCCTGCATCCGCACCGAATCGCCGGATGGCATCCTCAAAAACTTCTTTCTTTGTTGCTTCCCTCTCCCAATACAGTTCGAGCATGATACGGTGCATCCATACATCTACGGGAAAAGTGTCTCCTTTTTCGTAAGCGAACAGTAAAATGCAGTCGGCCACTTTCGGTCCGACGCCCGGAAGTTCGA
>CAZFWK010000240.1:0-2194 GCA_964522555.1 uncultured Peptoniphilaceae bacterium
AGGACTCGTCTCAGAGTCGCACTTATGGACATCCCCTGACTCCGTCACTTACGCTGTGAATTGTCCCATGTATAATTTGTAATTGACATTCATGAACTAGGGATTTGTCAATGCTCTTTTATGGATTGAAGGTAGCCAGGCCCCACAACGCTCGCTCTTTACGGCAGCTTCCCGACCGGCCCGATATAGACGGTGAGCTCTTCTTCCGGGTCGAGTCGCAGGTATTGGTCGACTTCTCCTTGGAGGTAAGCCCCGATCGCACAGGTGCCGCAGTCGATGGCGGTGGCAGCCAGATAGAGATTTTGGCACACGTGCCCGGCGTCCAGTGCGATCACTTTATGCGACGCTTCCGCATAGCGCCACTCGGTGCGATACAAGACGCACGTCCAAAGGAAAGTGACGGGAGCGTATCCGCCGAAGTCTTGCCCGAGGCAGGCGGAAGACAAGGTCTCGGCTTGGTTTTCTGGAGCGTATTCGAATACGAGCGCATGCGAAAGCGGCAAGTAACGATAGACGCCTTGGTCGAGTCCTACTACATGCAAAACTGAAAGATAGGTTTCGAAGCTGTGGCGGTTTCCGGCGGACGGGACGTTTCGAAGCACCGTGCCGGCTTTGCTGACCTTACGAACCCCTTGTGTCGCCCAGAGCAGATACGAAAGCTCTTCCAGGGAAAGCGGCGCATCGTTAAAATTTCGGATGCTCTTTCGCTCCCGGATGAGCGCGGAAAGCGGAACCTCCCTTTCGACCCCGCTCCAATCGGGTAGCGGAATCACCTTTTGGCCTTCTAAAACCGGCTTTTCGACCGGCGGTGCCGGGATTCCTTTCGCCTGGTCGGTCGCGGAAAAATCGACCTTTTGGCGGATTCGGTCGGTCAAGAATTCTCTGTACTCTTTCATGCTTTCTCCTTTCCCAAATAAAAACTCGCGCTAAGGGATTCCCTTGCGCGAGTTACGCTTACCGATGCAAAATGGGGGATACCCTCTTGTATAGGAGCGTGGTGATCAGTCCCGTGATCATTCCCTTTGCGAGATTGAAGGGGAGTACGGCTGCGATCATCATCGTTTCATAGCTGGACACCAACGGATTGAGGCCGGCTGCCATACCCGTAAGCGCTTCTAGGTCGATCCCGAAGGCGGCCGCGTACAGCGGAAATACGATGAAGTAGTTGCTGAGTGTTGCAATCACGCTCATTACGAGTATACCCACGATCGTACCGATGATCGCCGTGCGGAAGTTTTTATTCCGAAGATAGATCACCGATGCAGTCATGACGAAGGCCGAGCCTACGATGAAGTTAGACAGCTCTCCCACGAACTGCGTCTTGGTGCCTTCCACCAATAGGTTGAGGACATTCTTCAAAAGAACGATGAGCATCCCCGGTACCGGACCCATTGCAAATGCGCCGATCAAGGACGGGACATCGGAGATGTCGACTTGCATAAAGGGCGGTGCGAAGGGGAGCGGGACCTGGAAAAACATCAGGATAAATGCGATGGCGGAAAGCACCCCGACCTTCACGATGGTTTGTGTGGTGAGGATCTTCTGCGGATGATACTTGTGTTCCATTACTACCTCCTGTATTTTCAGGGGCAAAAAAACGCCCCAAGTGTTTGGGGCGTTTCAAGCACGACAAAATCTTCTTTCATCCAGACTGTACTGTCGGTTTCGGAATTGCACCGAATCGGCTTTCGCTCGCGGACTATACCGCCGGTAAGGAATTTCACCTGCCCCTGAAGATTGTACTCAGTATATACCCGTACGGAACGGTTGTCAATCGGGGGCTATTTGTGAAGCGGGCTTCCGATCGCGCCAAGGGCAGCTTCCATCACGATTTCGCCTGGAGTGGGGTGCGCATGCATGATGCGCGCGAGATCCTCCGCGGTGCTTTCCAAGCGAAGCGCCAATACACCCTCCGCGATCATCTCCGTTGCGTTTGCGCCGGCGATATGCACGCCTACGACCTCGCCGTATTTGGGCTCGGTAAGAATCTTCACAAAGCCCGAAGTTTCCCCTTCCGCCAGCGCACGACCATTCGCGCCGAGCGGGAATTTGTTGACGGAAAGCTCGGGATAGGCGGCCCTTGCCGCCTTTTCCGTGAGTCCGACCGAAGCGAGCTCGGGGAAAGTATAGAGCGCCGTGGGAACTTGGTCGTAGCGCATCTCTTCCGAGCCGCCCGTTGCGTTCACAGCGGCCG
>CAZFWK010000241.1:0-2184 GCA_964522555.1 uncultured Peptoniphilaceae bacterium
ACCTCGTGTAACACCGCCAACCCTGTCGTAGGGTGTTACCTCGTGTAACACCGCCGGGACAAAAGGAAAACTTCGCCTAAAGCCCCACCCAAACGAAGCGCTCCCCCCGCGGTGCCGGAACAACCGGCACCCTACCGCTTGGTCGAAATCACCCATCTCACCAACATATCGCAACAAATCGCTGCCCTTAGAGCCTCGTAGCCCATACATACAAAGGAGAGGTGAAAAATGAGAGCAGAACGTAAAAAGGAACATCTGGAAAATTACCTGAGGACTTCGCATACGAATAGTCCTCTGTTTAACGACGTCTATTTGGAACACAATGCATTGCCGCTTCTGAGTATCGATGAAATCGACACGAGCACGACTTTCCTCGGAAAGAAGATCAACTACCCGTTGATGATCGGCGCGATCACAGGAGGGGGCGACTTTGCCGACGAGATCAACCGGCAACTCGCGGAGCTCGCGTGTCGTTACCAAATCCCGATGGCTGTGGGTTCCCAAACCATTGCACTCGAACTCGGTGAGCCGGCTGAGCATTCCTTCCGCGTCGTGCGGGAAACCATGTGCGATACGCGCGTGGTCATCGCGAATTTAAATGCGAATGCAACCGTAAAGGGAGCGCAGGAAGCCGTCGAAATGCTGAACGCAGACGCTTTGCAAATTCACCTGAATATCGCCCAGGAACTCGTGATGCCGGAAGGCGATCGCGACTTTCGCCACGCGCTAGAGCACCTGGAAGCCATACGAGATGCGATCTCCGTGCCGGTCGTCATCAAGGAAGTCGGCTACGGGATTTCGGCACCCGTCGCACAAAAACTCTACGACCGTGGCTTTCGCTATTTCGACCTCGCCGGTGCCGGCGGAACCAATTTTATCGAAATCGAAAACCTTCGTTCGCTCGACCGAGACTACGCGGAGCTGTATGATTGGGGCATTCCCACCGCGAAAGCCGTGCACGATGTTTGCAAAGCGCTGCCCGAGGATGCAACCGTGGTCGCATCGGGGGGGATCCGCACCAGCCTAGATGTCGCGAAGTCTATCGTTTTAGGAGCCGACCTCTGCGGGGCAAGCGGCGAGATCCTAAGCTATTTGATCCACGGCGGAGAAGAACAAGCCGCCCATTACATGGAGGAGCTCTTCTATAAGCTGAAAGTCGTCATGGTGATGGTAGGAGCTAAAAATCTCGAAGAATTAAAAAAAGTCCCGTACAAAATCACGGGACGATTGGCTGAACTAATCCGATAACCGAGGGTAACCTCGGTTTTAGTTGGAGGATTTATTTGCTTTGATAGGGAGAGAAGTAGAAGTTTGATCGTCTTTAAAAGGCTCCCAGCCGTCTCGTCTGAGAATACCTGGGTTTCGTTACACCCAGCGAACTGAGGTTGAATATGGAGATCGGAGAGAGCGTTGCCGATCAAGTTTGAATCTCGGCCTGTATTCTTGTACTTTTGTATTAAAAAGAACCCGTAAGATCTAAGGAGGGAATTGAGTTGGAAAACAATAAGGGCGAGATCATCATTTATCAGTTGGAAGATGGACTTACGCATATAGAGGTAAAATTTGAAGATGAAACGATCTGGCTATCACAGCAGCAGATGGCTGAATTGTTTCAAACTTCGAGAACGAATGTAGTTGAACATATAGGAAATATTTTTTCTGAAGGAGAATTGAATCAGGAATCAACCTGTCGGGAATTCCGACAAGTTCGAGTGGAATATCGGAAATTCCAAGCAAAAACTTTGACGGGAGTAGAGAAAAATTATTTAGATACAATCAAATCACTTGAAAAGGAAACTAAGAAGAAAAAGGATGATTGATTTGTAGTGAATGGCATAAGGCCCAATGCTATGTAACTGATTTAACGTTAGAATTCGAAAGGGGACGAACGATGAAAATTCAGATTCAAAAGAAACCGGCGCTTACGGTAGCCGGCTTAAAAGAAGTGGTATTCGACAGTGCGCAATGCCCCGGTGTGTGGGGTAAGTTATTTGAACTTCATTCAGTAGAAGCGCTGGCAAAGCTCGGGAATGGAAAAAGTTACGGTATTTGTTTTCATACGGGGGAGGCGGATCGGATTCAATATATGGCTGCCTTTGATGTATCGGAAGAAGAGATAGCTCGGGGAATGGGCCTTGAAGTAGCGGAAATTCCGGAAAATGAGTACGCCGTGGTCCAGCTCAA
>CAZFWK010000242.1:0-391 GCA_964522555.1 uncultured Peptoniphilaceae bacterium
GGTGTTCTTTAACTCACGGCTATTTTTTATCGTGGTAGTGGTTGCCTCACCCGAGAAGAGCGCGGCGGGTTCACTGGACTGCAACCCTCTCATGAAATAAAGAATCAAGACGACAAGCAATAAAGTACAAAATACGATAACCGGTAAAAACATTTGCCACGGGATGGTGATTGAGTACTGAATTTTCTCTTGTGAGAAAAGTTCCTGAATACCCTGCTGCAAAACGAAGTAAAAATATGAGAAGACTACCCATCCCTACTATCAGGGCCCCGCCAATGAGGATCGTATGTTGAATTCCTAATACAAGTGCGACATGAAGGGTCTTTGCCCCATTAGCCAATAGAATAGCCAAACTTTTCTGGTGCGTAACAAAATGAAAGGAGAGACTGGT
>CAZFWK010000242.1:416-2184 GCA_964522555.1 uncultured Peptoniphilaceae bacterium
GGAAGCCTCTACAAAATTAATGGCAGATGCCAACGTTTCGTTCACTTCAATCGAATCCGGTTCGACTCCCAGGACCTCTGCAACGATCCTTTTCTCACTTTGCAGTTCCCGATTCGTAGTCGCATTGCCTTGTAGATAGAGCGTTCGGGGCAGTTCTGAATTCATCGCGGTAATCGCCACCCCGTAATCGACGAATTCCCCTATCTTTCGTTCGATAGAACGTATCACGCTGGTTAGGATATATGTCTCTTCCCCGACTGCTTTCCATTGTTCCCCATCGAAAAAGTGCAAATCTTGCGTAATTTCTCCTGATTCTGAAATTCGAATCCCGATCGGCAGGGTTACGGGTGTACCAATTGGGAAAGATCCGTCGGAAATGTGTTTTCCTTGATATATGAAATTAGACGGTAGTGCGATCTCCCCTTCTTTTGCTGGCCACTCTCCTCGAATCAGGTCACCCCGTATTACCGAGTGCCCTCCGGGTTCCGTTTCGAGTAGAGCCAAGGTCCAATGGGTTGCATAAGGCGCACTTGGGCCATCTCGGTCTTTTGCCTCGATAGGGTCCAATTGAGCCGAGAGTACTTTCTGCACTAAATATGCACGGATCCCTTCCTCCGTTAGGGCGTTTCGTTGTTCTTGGGTGATCGCATTGATTTCTACCGAAACATCCCATTTCCCGCTATACGCGTACGCATTGTTAAACTGGGCAATGCGATAATTTTCGAAAAGAGCAAAAATCCCTAATGAAAGCGAAATCGCAACGGACAAACTAAGTAAAGTAAAGAGATTTCTCTTCTTATTGTGAAGAAGAAATTGTAGCGCCAAAGTATATATCGCTTTCATCTTATGCCTCCGAAATCACTTTTCCATCCTGCATGGTTAGGATTCGATCCATTAATTTTGCTATCTCGATGTCATGCGTTACCAAAAACAAAGTCTTTTGAAACAATCTGCACGATTCCAGCAGAAGGGTCATCACTTCTTTTCCGGTATTCGAATCTAAGTTACCCGTCGGTTCATCCGCAAGAATCAGTTTCGTTTTTGCGATCAGTGCTCTCGCTATGGCAACGCGTTGTTTTTCTCCTCCGGAAAGCTGTGCCGGCATATGGTTGAGTCGGGAAACAATTCCCAATCGATCGGTGACCTCGTCAAAGAATCCCGGCTCGGGGTTATCCTTTCGAAAGTGATAGGGTAATAGGATATTCTCCTTGGCTGTGAGTTCCTCGATTAAGTTATAATTCTGAAATATCACAGTTACTTCTTCCCGTCTGAACAGCGCTTTTTCTTTTTGCGAGAATCTCGAAACTTCTCGGTCTTCAAAGAAATAAGTCCCGGATGTAGGCGAATCAAGACAAGCCAATAAATTGAGAAGCGTCGACTTACCGCATCCGCTTTTCCCCATAAGGGACAGCTTCTCACCCTCTCCCAGCGATAAAGTCACTCCATCTACCGCGCGGATTTCAGTGTCACCCTGATGAAAGATCTTTGTAAAGTCGTGGATAGTTAGTAACATGATTCCCTCCTTTCTTTTGAACCAATCTGTATGTTTCAAGATGTACGGAATTCTTAAATTTGTCGAAAATGACAGTTCTTGAGATGTTAGTGGGCTAGATCAAAACCAATACCAAAAAAGCACTTTTATCATTCATTTTCCCCTTATGAATATTCTGATTTCACAAAATAGAGGCGCGCCGGACTTTGCAGTCAAATTAAGCCACAGGAAGCGCTCTCCGTACAGAGAATTCATCAGCCGCACTGGATGCGGATA
>CAZFWK010000243.1:0-2164 GCA_964522555.1 uncultured Peptoniphilaceae bacterium
TGGACATCCCCTGATTCCGTCACTGACTCTCCGATCATTCCTATACATCGTTCGCGATTAAAATTCACGAACGAGAAGTTTGCCAACGCTCTGAGCGCATTTGCGAGGGTTCGCTTTGCCACTAAAATGGAATAGAATGAATTGTTTACACGCGCTTGCATCTATAACACTAATTGACTGCGTCAATTTGATGCGTTATAATTCTCACACCAAAGCGTCGGAAGAAAGGAGAAGGGTTTCATTACTCTATCAAAACCGTACACTTCCATCAGAGCGCTATCTTCAGCGGAAGGAGGCACGTGATTCACTGAGTTTAACAAACAAGAGGAGGATGCCAATATGAAAAGGAAAATGAAAGTTACAGCTCTGTTTCTGGGCCTGATTCTTATGACGCCGGGAATCTCTGTCGCTTCCGGTGGATGGGATGCAGAACGGATTCACTTTGAATCGACGGTTGTTGACACACACAACGATACCATGATGAGAGTGGTCGATCCGGTTTCTTGGATGCCGGCCTATGATCTTTACGATTTAAATCGACAGATCAATCTTCAAAAAGTAAAAACGGGCGGCCTCGATGTAGCCATTTACGCTGCTTACACGGGCTATCAAGGCAACAATGCCGATTTCTTGGAACGATATGGCGTTGAGGGCAGAACCGCCCGCACCAATAGCCGAATGCTGGCACTGATAAACGCATTGTACTGGAGTGAAGAACAGAACCCGGATCACATGACGATCGCGACTTCACTGAAAGAAATTGAAGCAGGCGTGCGCTCCGGTAAACACGTCGCGGTACCTTCTCTTGAAGGAATGTATTCTTTCGAAGTATACAATGCGCATGAATTGATCCGTCAATACTATGATTTAGGGATACGCGCGATGGCAATCGTTTGGAACCCGGCGAATGCACTAGGAGCAGGTACAAGCATTGCGAATGACGCTTCCAACGCAGGACTAACTCCACTGGGGGTCGATATGATTCAAGAAATGAATCGTTTGGGAATGATCGTCGATGTTTCCCATATGAATGAAACCACATTCTACGATACTCTCTCTGTTTCATCGGCCCCGGTGATGGCAACCCATAGTGGGGTAGACGCCATCCGATTCCATGTGAGAAACTTGTCTGACGATCAGTTGATAGCATTGAAAGAAAATGGCGGAATCGCGCAAATCAACTTCTGGGATGCGGTTGTAGCACCAGATGGTGAGATCGCTACGATTCAGTATCTAGTGGATCATATCGATCACGTCGTGAATTTGATCGGGATCGACCACGTCGGTTTGGGATCCGACTTTGACGGCGCAACGATGCCGGTTGATCTTCAAGATGCATCGTACCTTCCTGCCCTTACGGAAGAATTAGTCGCTAGAGCGTACACGAAACAAGATATCGAAAAAATACTAGGTGGAAACTCCCTGCGCTTGATGAAGGAAGTGGAAAAAATAGCAGAGAAAAGCCCATCTAAAAACGGACAAGGACTCAACATTACTGCCAACTTCACGCGCGGAGCCGTTTTTGAAACCAAAACTCCTGTATTAACTGCGAAAGTAGCGGCAAATAAAGGAGCCAAGGTGAATCCGGATGGCTTTAGAGTCATCATCGACGGTATCGTTTACGACCCCGAGTACTACAAGAAGACCGGAGAGCTTTCCGTTCGAGCGGAAGAACTGCTTGGATCAGGTCCGATCGATGCCACAGGAAACACGATGATGCACGGAAACTATCACGTCATTACCTTTGAAGGTGTAAACAATGCTGGCAAGATCACAAGAGAAACCGTGATTTTCTACGTGAAATAGGAACAGTTCATTAAATTTCTGGATTCAGAGAGACAACACCTTCATACTTATCCGTTATTTGACAATGTACAATGCGGAAGGTAAATATTCAGGCATTGTGGAATCAGCGATGTAATTTAAACGCTTCGCAATCCGGCTCAATTAAACCAAACACAAAGGAGGGGACAGCGCCCCTCCTTTTTGTGGTACATTGGAAAAATTGTTTATGCCTTACCGTCGCAGCCCAGTACGTGGACCAGTTTGTGTTTGACGAGCTCTTTTATTGCCGCTCTTGCGGGTTTTAGGTAGCTTCTCGGGTCGAATTCGGCAGGGTGTTGTGCGAAGAATTCGCGGATGGTGGCGGTCATGGCGAGTCGTA
>CAZFWK010000244.1:0-2164 GCA_964522555.1 uncultured Peptoniphilaceae bacterium
TTCGTCACAACAAAAACCGAACTCAAGCTCATCGCGCCAGCTGCAAACATCGGGTTCAATAGGATTCCCGTACTATGATACAGCAAACCTGCTGCTAGCGGAATCCCCAAGACATTGTAAAAGAATGCCCAGAAGAGATTTTGTTTGATATTTCGGATGGTCGCTCGGCTCAGATCAATCGCCGTCACAAGATCGGTCAAATCGCTCTTCACGAGCACGATATCCGCCGATTCGATCGCGATATCCGTTCCGGCGCCAATCGCAATCCCGACATCGGCTCTCGCCAAAGCCGGCGCGTCGTTGATGCCATCCCCGACCATCGCTACAAGTTTCCCCTCTGCTTGCACCGCACGAACCTTCTCTTCTTTATCCGTAGGCAACACACCTGCGAATACGTGATCGATCCCCGCTTGCTTTGCGATCGCCTCCGCAGTCTTCTGATTGTCGCCAGTGAGCATAAACACGGCTACTCCGATTTTATGAAGCTTTTCGATTGCCGAGCGGCTCCCCACCTTGATCGGATCCTGTGCTGCGATCATTCCCAGCACTTCGGTTTCGCTCGCAAAGAGCATCGGCGTCTTCCCCTCGCTCGCCCATTCGTCGAGATTGGCATCGAATTTAGACGTGTCAATATTTTTCTCTCGCATGAGCCGCTGATTACCCGCGTAGTAAGTCTTTCCATCTACGATCCCGCTCACACCCTGCCCGGTAATCGAAAGAAAAGATTCCGCCGGCTCTTTTCGAATGCCCTTATCAGTAGTATAACGCAAAATCGCTTCAGACAACGGATGTTCCGAAACGCTCTCCAAACTGTGGGCGAGTTCCAAGAATTCCCGTTCGTCCATCCGATCGACGCGCACATCGGTCACGGCGGGCCTTCCTTGGGTGATCGTACCCGTCTTATCCAACAATACCGTGTTTACACCATGTAGAATTTCCAGCGATTCCGCAGATTTGATCAAAACACCCAGGCTTGCGCCTTTGCCCGTGCCGACCATAATTGCTACCGGCGTCGCTAAACCCAGTGCGCACGGACACGAAATCACCAAAACCGAGATCGCGGCGGAAAGAGCGAATTCAAGCCCGCCTCCGGTCATCATCCAAACAATGAAAGTGAGTGCCGCAATGCCCAAAACCACCGGCACGAAAATCCCGCTGATCTTGTCTGCCATCTTGGCGATCGGGGCTTTTGTCGCATTGGCATCTTCCACTAAACGTACGATTTTCGCAAGCGTGGTATCCCGGCCAACTCTTGTAGCGGAAAAGTCGATCGAACCCGTTAGATTCACGGTACCCGAAGTGACTTTGCTGCCCTTCTCGACAAATTCCGGAATGCTCTCGCCCGTTATCGCTGAAGTGTCGAGCGAGCTAGATCCGGCTACTACGATTCCGTCTACCGGAAGCCTCTCACCCGGCTTGATTCTGAGTACATCGCCTTCTGCTAAGTCTTCCGTGGGAACTTGTACCAAATCGTCCCCTCGGACTACCATCGCAGTTTTTGGTGCGAGGTCCATCAATTTAGAGAGTGCGTCTGTCGTTCGACTCTTCGCGCGCGCTTCCAGATACTTCCCGAGTGTGATTAAAGTCAAGATCATCACAGCCGATTCAAAGTACAGATTCATCGCCATTTCCGAAGCCGTTTGATGATCCGCGACCCCCATTGCACTGTTAATTCGAAAAATCGCGTAGATCCCGTAAAGCACGGCAGCTCCTGCACCTACGGCAATTAGGCTGTCCATATTGGGCGAGCGGTGAAACAAAGTCTTAAGTCCCTTTGTGAAGTATACCCGATTCAAATACACAACCGGTATCGTGAGCAAAAACTGCGTGAAAGCAAAATTCGCATGGCCGGTATGTCCCGATAAAAACGCCGGCAGCGGAATTCCGATCATATGACCCATCGCAATTACCATCAAGGGCAATAAGAACACCGACGACCAGATGACTCTACTTTTGAGTATTGCCGCTTCCTTCTTAAATCGATTTTCTTCCTTGACTGGCTGCTCTCGTTTTTCTGTAACCGCAGCCATAGCTTCGTACCCTGCGTGATCTACCGCTGCAACTATCGCTTGGCGGCTTTCCGGTGGCGCCTCTACGCGCATGCTCCCCGTTAGCAAATTGATCTGCACATCGCTTACTTCGGGGAGTTTTTCCACAGCTTTTT
>CAZFWK010000245.1:0-1894 GCA_964522555.1 uncultured Peptoniphilaceae bacterium
TCCTGCGTCCGCCAAGAGAGGAATGTCGGCAGATCGGAGAAATTCATTCAAGAGAAGGGTGTTTGGATGGAAGAGCTGGAAGAGATGTTTAAAAGAGAAAACCTGCATATACCGTTTCTTGCCGTAGACGAAATAAACCCGAACGATGCGTATCAGGAAGAATTGAAGAGGCTATTCCTCTAGAGGGCATAATTTAAGCAGAAACAGGCATTTTGTAAGATCATACCTTTTCGGTTTGGCTCTTTGAGGAAATCGTATTGGCTGCACCGGAGAACAAATCACTGTATTCATCACCGAAAAACCCGTGTTTGGAAAGGAGATCTGATGATCTACTGGTTCAGTGCAACCGGAAATTCTCGGCATGTGGGGTTGCGATTATCCGAATTATTGGACGATACTCGGCTAGAGATTACACATGATACGAATATTACGAAGGGAACGAAAACGATCCTGGTGTTTCCGTGCTTCTTCTGGGGTGTTCCGCAAATCGTGAAAGAGTTGTTGCAAAAGACGAAGTGGGAGCAGGAAGATAAAGTGTACTGCGTGGTAACTTGCGGGGGATTCCTCGGGACGACCGCAAACCGTATTACCGAGATCATTAAGCCTGCAAAAGCCTTGGTTTATGAGATTCCCATGGAAACCAACTATCTTGTCTACCACGAGATAGAAGAAGAGGAAGTCATAATTCGTAAACTAAAGGATGCAGATCGAAAAATCGAAGCCATTGCGGAAGAAATCCGAGAGGGTAATTCCTCGTATCGCAGCAACCCATTGTTGGCTCCGGTCGGGAAAGTTGTCTCATTACTCTATGAGAACCAAAGAAAAACCGAATCTTTTTATGCGACCGACCAATGTATCGGTTGCGGATTGTGTGAAAGGGACTGTCCGGATCAGGCCATCCAACTACAAGACTCGCGGCCGGTTTGGACGAAACAGCGCTGCCAGCATTGTCTGCGCTGCTTGCATTATTGTCCGGTTGAAGCGATCGAGTACGGGAAGAGTACGGTAGGAAAGAAGCGGTATACATACGAAAAATTCTCCGAATTGGATACCCCAAAAGAGCCGGATTCGCTTTAGCATTCTTTGCACACTCCCAATCCGGCAATATGAAAGAATAAAAGATAAAGGGATTCGACCGAATCCTCTGATAGGAAGGATCTGCACTGAAGGGAGGAATTCAACTTGAAGACATCGGCTGTACTCTTTGACTGGGCTGGAACGATCGTCGATTTTGGAAGTAAAGCACCTGAATTGGCATTAAAGGACACGTTCTTGGACTATGGGATTAGATTTAGCGGAGCGGAGATTCAACAATTTATGGGTGTCAACAAACTCGATCATGTAAGAAATTTGATCGAGTTACCGGGAATTTGTCAGATGGTTTCCAATCGTCCTGAATTCCATGGGCGTGAGAAGGAAGAGATGATTCAAGAGATTTATGAACACTTCAACAAACGACTGAAGGAAAGGTTGAGCCGGGAGCCGCAAATGATTCCCGGTGCAGAAGCGCTCATCACCGCCCTGCACGAGAAAGGCATCCGCACGGGCTCTTCGACCGGATACACGAGAGAAATGCTGGATCTGATTGTAGATCAGCTGTCCTCAAACCGCTCTATCCCGCAGGTCCATGTTTCATGCTCTGAAGTGAAAAATGGGCGACCATCTCCGGATATGCTGAATTTGCTACTCGAGAAACTGGGTATCGAGGATCGATCAACGGTGATAAGCGTGGGAGATACCAAAGCGGATATCGAAGCTGCGAAAAACGCAGGGGTCTGCGCCGTCGGAGTCGTAGTCGGCAGTAGCATGCTCAATCTCTCTGAATTGGAAATAGAGAACCTGTCTGAAGCGGAAAGAATCGAACGGATTGAAGAGGCCTCGGCTGTATTTCGCG
>CAZFWK010000245.1:1936-2164 GCA_964522555.1 uncultured Peptoniphilaceae bacterium
TCACTTGTCGCCCAGTGACCGGGTATGAGTAAACTTTTTAGTACGACGGGGCTATGCTAGGGTCGTACGGGGATTGTGGAGCAGATGTCTCGGATATAATGGAATAGCGCACAAAGGGAGGAGATGAGTAATTGAGAAACCGATTAATAAAGCGATATACCTGTCTTTATTCAGGCGAGGCGGTGTCGGTTGTGATGTTTATCGTCGTCGCTGTGCTATTGAATCGCG
>CAZFWK010000246.1:0-2157 GCA_964522555.1 uncultured Peptoniphilaceae bacterium
TATCGAAGGCGATGATAAAGAAAAAGGGTATGTGGATTTTTCCAGCGTACCGTAAGCAGAACCGCGCTAACAAGAATCCCCAACGATGTCTGTCCCTTAGGCTCCAACAAAGCACGAGTGATCAGGCGCCAACGTATGTGTACCAAGGAATTTACACCACTTTCGGGACTTGACTGTGCCTGCTTGTCTGAAATCAATTAGCCAGCACACTAGTTCGATTATGTTACAAATCATAAGGAGGTAGCAATGTCGCCCGAACAATCAGAGAAATGTAGCAAACTGTTTTCCGAATATTATCGGCTCTTGCTATACATATCGTCCAAAATTTTGAAAGATTCCTATCTTGCTGAAGAAGCCGTGCAAGAATCGTTTTTGCGTGTTATTAAAAATATCGATAAAATTGATGATGTTGCCAGTGATACGACAAAACACTTTTTAGTAATGATTACAAGGAACATCTCAATTACCCTATACAATAAAAGGAATCGGTCTGTTGAAACAACCTGGGATTCAACAACCATAGAGAATACCGGTTCATATGATGAATCTGATGCATTACTTGGTGAATTATACTGGGAGGAATGCTTGCGTCAACTCCCATTACCATACAAAGAGGTTCTACTGCTAATGGGTGATGGGTATTCTCTAAAAGAGATCGCAGAAATTCTTGACATTAGTTATGAAAATGTAAGAAAGAGAGCCCAGAGAGCCAAAGCGGCTGTGCTAAAAATTATGAAGAAGGGTGAAATTAATGTCGAATAAGCAAGAAAAACCACTTCAAACGGCGTTTCTTTTTTTGCGATCCGAAGATGAGAAGTCTCTTCCTTCCATTGAAGAACTGCAGAAAATAGAAGTTCGACCAGAATTTCTCGCCGAAATGCAGGCTTTGATTAGCCGTTCCACAGAAAAAAGGGAGTGCTCGGAAACATCGAATCCTGTTTCCCCTCAAGTAAAGCCGAATCTGTTACAAGTTGCTGTTGCAAAAATTATCGAAGTGTTAGCAACTTTCATAACAAAGAGGAGTATGCAAAACATTGAACAACATATCGCTAAGCCACATACGGATCAAAAGACGTTTTGTGATGATGATCACCCCCCGAAATCGTAATCATCAAAATTCATGATTGGAGTGAAAAATTATGGCTGATTATTTATTGCCCATTATGATGTTAATCTCATCCATTGGATACCTTCACCGCTATTGGCCTCTTCGCGATGATTTGAATTTGCGTAGGTATTATGTCCTGTTTCTGGCTTCATGCTTACTAATGATTGGATCGACGGTTCTTGCACGGTTATTTGGTGATGACAATCAGCATTTTATCATCTTCATCATCGCTAGCATAGTTGGCATTGTATTCTCAGTTTATTCGAGCCGTAAACTGCATCGTGCTGAAAAAGCTATTTCCCAAAAGGATGATCGCATTCCTTAGTCTGATCTACCCAGCGAAAGAAGTCCTAATAATAAAAAATGTCAATGAACTTCCCTTTCCGAATCATATCCCAAAACTCGCCCGCCGTCGCCCATCTTGCCTCGGACACTCCGTAATGCTCAAGCACCAGCCCAGATTCATCCGCTTCCTGGAAAAAGAACTAAATGTAGAAATGCACATGATGTTCGGTGATGCGTTTGACGATATGTCCCTTCATTGGATCCCGCGCGAGCCCCAGTTCCTCCAAGGCTTCCCGTAGGCAGTTGTCGAGTCTGTCTTCCCCCGCGATCCACCCACCGGCTGTGATGCAGTAGCACATACCCCGGACTAGTTTCCTGTTGTCGGAGCGCTTCCGAATCAGGAACCGCCTTTCCTCGTTCACAAACCACCGCTCACAGATCTTCCGGTATTCATCCGCTCCGAGAGGATCTTTTTTATCTGCAGTTTTTCCTGTTTTTTTATCTTTTTCGTCATAGATATCGATGATTTCCGTTGGAATTCCTAAACTTGCCGGCGTCTGTCCTTTTCATTGTTCGATATGAAAATATCCTCTGAGAATAGGATTGAGCAATGAACACTAACAAAAAACCGCCCGAAGGCGGTCTTTTTAATTTTCTTCTTTTGATTGCTCGATGATCTTTTCTGCGATCATCTGCGGGACTTCTTCGTAGCGTGCGAATGACATTTTGAAATTGCCTCTGGCTTGGGTCATCGAGCGCAGGTC
>CAZFWK010000247.1:0-2157 GCA_964522555.1 uncultured Peptoniphilaceae bacterium
ATTTCTTAGGAAGCATTATGGTTCCTGAGATGACGACACTCCAAGGAAAGCTCGTTTCTTGCGACTTCACTTCGAAACTCGCCAGAGAACTGGGTGCAAACGGCGCGATCATCTCTGAAGAAGGATACGGAAACCCCGACTCCGACCTCGTAATGATCTGTTCGAGACTCGAGAAGCAAGGCATCAAAACCGTCTTGATCACCGATGAGTGCTCCGGATGGGACGGAATGAGCCAGCCGCTTACCGATACCGCAAAAGAAGCCATTGCCGTTATTTCAACGGGTAATGTATCTCACGTGGTCGAACTGGAAAAAGCGGACCGTATACTTGGTAATCCCGAAGCGATCGCGAATCTCGCAGGCGGTTGGGACGGCGCGTACAATCCGGAAGATGGCACGATGAAGTGTGAATTAAACGCAGTCATCGGCGCTACCTCCGAGATCGGAACGCATAACGCAACCGTAGTGTTGTATTAGGAGGAATTAGAATGGCTAAAAGAGTATTATACTATTTGAACCAATTCTTCGGACAAATCGGCGGTGAGGACCAAGCGCATGTAGCACCGAGCTACAACAAAGATGCGGTCGGACCTGCACAAGCACTTGCTGAGATGGTTCAAGATGTAGCAGAATCTGCAGGAACGATTATTTGCGGCGACAACTTCTTCAACGAAAACGGCGAAGAGGCAGAAGCATTCCTGAAGAAAGTATATGAAGAGCAAAACCCGGATCTAGTCGTTGCAGGGCCGGCGTTTAACGCAGGTCGTTACGGCATGGCTTGTGCCGGAGTTGCAAAATTCTTTGACGAATTGGGTGTTCCGGTTGTTTCCGGGATGTATGAAGAAAATCCGGGTCTCGATATTGCGAAAGCACATGCCTATGTTGTCGCAACAGGCGACAGTGCAGGACAAATGAGAAAAGCATTGCCTCCGATGGCAAGCCTCGTGAAGAAAGTTCTCTCAGGTGAGACACCGCGTCCGCAAGAAGACGACTACTTCGCACAGGGGAAACGCCTGACGGAAATTACCGAGAAAACCGGATCCATCCGCGCGATCGAGATGCTCCTCAAGAGACTCAAAGACGAGCCTTTCGAAACTGAGCTTCCCATGCCGACATTCGATATGGTTGAACCGGCGGCTCCGATTGCGGATATGAAAAAAGCGGTCATCGCATTGGTCACATCCGGCGGAATCGTACCCTTAGGAAACCCGGATCACATTCAATCCGCTTCCGCTCAAAAATGGGGCAAATACGATATCGAAGATGCAATGGATATCGAAACCGGATTCTGCACCATCCATGGAGGTTACGACCCCGTGTATGCAAATGAGTCGCCTGACCGCGTACTTCCTGTAGACGCGCTCAAGAAAATGGCAGCAAACGGCGAAATCGGCGGCGTATACAAGTATTTCTACACCACTACCGGAACAGGTACAGCAGTAGGAAACTCGATTAAATTCGGTTCGGAGATCGGAAAAGAACTGAAAGAAGCTGGCGTAGACGGCGTTATCCTCACTTCTACCTGAGGCACCTGCACACGTTGCGGAGCAACGATGGTAAAAGAAATTGAAAAATACGGCATCCCGATCGTACACATGGCGACGATCACCACGATTTCACAATCGGTTGGTGCGAATCGCATTGTACCTACGGTATCGATCCCGTACCCGGTCGGAAATCCGTCCATGGGCGATAAAGAGCCGGATATGCGTCTGAAGATGACCAGAAGAGCAGTCGAAGCGCTAGGGACAGGAATCGAAGAATCCACAATTTTTAAAGTATAGTCGATCCTCCTCCCGGAGTGGGTACTATCACACAATTTGCGAATGAATAGAGAGGATCCGGACGATCCTCTCTAGGATTCGTATACTCACTTTTTTGAACCTATGTCGAAGATAGGAGATTTGCCAAAAACGACAAATATTAAACGACTTGTCGGAAACAAAACAGGTCGATCCTTAAGGAGGATATTATGGAAAAGCAAAGGGAAAAAGTTGTACCCTACAAAGTGGTAAACTATGCAGGGGCTTTCATCGCATTGTTAATCGGATCGGGGTTTGCAACCGGACAAGAGCTGTTGCAATACTTTGCGTCGTGGGGTTACGCAGGCCTTTTAGGCGTTGTCGCCACATTTATTCTTTTGGCATATGTTGGCGTT
>CAZFWK010000248.1:0-1483 GCA_964522555.1 uncultured Peptoniphilaceae bacterium
CCGCACCGTAGGAGCAGGCGTCGTAGCGAAAATCAACGCATAAATAAAATGAAAAGAACCGGCCTTCGGGTCGGTTTTTTTATTTCGCCTTTATTTCGATCTTTGACGTTTCTTGCGCCGGATCATGAATCCAACGAGGACCAAGAGCGCTATGAACAATCCAGGGATCGCTATCTGGATAAGCGGAGATCGCATGCTCGGATCCGTGAGATGAACGACGAGATCTTCTTCGGGTAGTGTATCGAAAGAGGCGGTGTAGTCGCTTCCCTTTTTTTGCAGCGGAAGAGAGCTGTTCGCGAGTTTGAGTTCGCCGTCTGTTTGGATCGTGAGGTTCAGGTTTCCGAACTCTTTCCAACCTCGAGCCGGATTCAATAAGTAGGTGTATTTGTAGTCTTGCGCACCGAAGGAACCTCGTAAATAAGTAGGCTGTACGCCGTATCGGATGTGATGGGTAGCGGTTTCTCCGCCTTCCATGGGGAGTGCATATGAGAAAAAGATCGCGCGGTCGGTGAAGAAGTACTGGCGGATCGAATGATCATCTACCACCTGACGCGCTGCGAGGTCGTATTCGAGAGCCGTGCCGATCGTCGTGAGAACGGCGGGTTTCGTGGTTTCGTTGTAGATTCCTTCTTCCAGAAAGCCGAATTGGTCCTGCCATTCGGAGAGAAAGTCGTAGAGGGTCAGCTCTCTTTTTTGTGTGGCTATTGGCAGGTCTTGTTGAACCGCCTCGCCTTGGTCGACCGCTCGAGCTCGCAGCTTGGGCGGTTCTTCCGTTTGTCCGATTTGAACGACACTGCCGGTCCAGGGAGTGCTTGGGTCTACTGCGGAATCTCGGTTCAGTCCATAGGAGAATTTTCCGTTTCGATTGTCGAAACTGCCGCCGGTGTTGACGACCAATAGGGAATCCCCCTTCACGGGGTCGAGGTCCACCCAAACCTCGCCTTTCTCAGGCGGATCCACCGAAAAATCGGTTACGGTAACCATTTGGGAAAGAAATGGGGTGATCGCTTCCGGCGAATTGCGATTGGCCAGCATCTCCTCAAAATCCGGGGTTTCCCCTTCCGGAACCTGCATCCCGAAGGAGAGGGCAAAGGGGAGCGGCTCGCCGTTTTTTTCCAATGCGAACACATCGAGGCCTGCGGCTAAGCGCAGTCCCGTTTGGATATTCCCGATCAATGGAAAGATCAAGGGTTGGGTGACGGGAGCGTCGGACGTGTTTTGTAATTCATAGGTGACATCGAAGAAGTTGCTCCAAGGGTTTCGTTTGGCTTCGAGTATGAGATCTTCTTTGGTTACGGCAATGGGGGTGTCTGCGTCGACGCGCAGCTCGAAGTTTGGGGGATTTAAGTCTTCAATTACACCGGAGTTCGCGGTGGCGATTTGGGCGGGAAAGAGCATGGAAAGGAAAAGCCCGCAGAGCAAAGCGCGTGTGATCGAGCTCTTGATTCGGTTTTTCATGAGTTTCGCCTCCTTTTGAGCATGT
>CAZFWK010000248.1:1493-2147 GCA_964522555.1 uncultured Peptoniphilaceae bacterium
TATTTCACGATCGAAAGAAAAGGGTTACATTTCGTTTACGAAAAAGTTACAGATCGTTAAAAGGAATCTTTCGATCATGAGCACAAATAAACAATTTGCAAACAAACTACTTTTACAATTCGCAAGTAATCATTGACAGAGAACGCACATGCGTTTTACAATTAGAATGAGTTACGACGATTGCGATCATAAAGAACGATTTCATGGACTGAATCAATATTTTTGAATTTCGAAAGGTGGTTGTGATGAAAAAGCTTTTAACGGGCAACGAGGGAATCGCACGAGGTGCCTATGAGGCCGGAGTGCACTTTGCCTCCGCGTATCCAGGCACGCCGAGCACGGAGATTTTGGAAGTATTGAGTACATATGACGGGGTCTATGCGGAGTGGGCGCCGAATGAAAAGGTCGCGTTGGAGTCGACAATTGGCGCATCGATCGCAGGTGCGCGCAGTTTGTGCGCGATGAAGCATGTCGGAATGAATGTGGCGGCGGACCCGATGTTTACCTTCGCGTACAGCGGCGTAAACGGCGGTACCGTGATCATCACAGCCGACGAACCCGGTCAGCATTCCTCGCAAAATGAGCAGGACAATCGGAACTATGCGAAAGCCGCAAAGCTGCCGATGCTCGAGCCTTCGGACAGCCAAGAATGCT
>CAZFWK010000249.1:0-2128 GCA_964522555.1 uncultured Peptoniphilaceae bacterium
CGTAGGGAGCTAGCTTGTCTTGCTCCGCGAGCCGGAATTCGCCTTGATGGGGGAGGACGTAGATATGACACATCACTTTCATAACAGCGGAGCGGCACAAGGCACGCTCCCTACGTGGTGCGAGGCTGAATTACAACTTATGGATTGATCTCGACATTTATTTTTCTACACTATAGATAAACGTGTCAGAAATTGGGACTTCATACGAATAAGATTACAGAAGGGAGGCGATGCTTTGGATGATCGAGAATTATTGCGATTGCTTGCGGAAAATCCGGAGGCGGGGTGGCGGCAGATGATGGAGCAGTATTCGGGACTTTTGTTTTACCTTGTCCGTGGAAAAATCGGTGTATTGCATTCTCAGGAGGAGATCGAAGATTGTGTCGCCGAATCCTTTGCACAGGCCTTTATACACTGGGATCGATACGATCCGAAGAGGTCGAGTATCAAAACATATTTAGCCACCATCGCGATCAGAAAAGCGATCGATGTCGGCCGAAAGGGTCAGCCTGCGGATTCTATCGAAAGCATCCCAATGGAGAGTATCCTCGCACCCTCCACCGATCTTTTGGAAGAATTGATCGAAAAAGAGAATCGTCAGGAGCTCTTGAATGCCTTGGCTACTTTAACCGAGATCGAGAAGCGAATCCTCTATTTGCGCTATTGGGAGAATCGCAAGAGTAAGGAGATCGCTCTGGAACTCAGGATTACACCTGCAGCAGTAGACCAGAGGATTCACCGTTTGCTACTGAAACTCAGAATGAAGATAGGAGGGGAGTATTTTGAAATTGCATCAGGCAAATGAAAAATGGGACGAAGCGATTGAAGAACTATCGCGCGAAGAAATGGAAATCCTTCTAAGCGGTGTCGATGAACGGCAATATTCAGTGGATGTACTCACAGCAAAACGGATTGAGGAGAAGACGATGGCCAAGATGAACACGGAAAAACCGAAACGCAAGCGCCCACGCGTGCGGCTCGCGATCGCGGCTTCCATAGCGATTTTTGCAGCAGCGGTTTTATTCGCCGAGCCCGTTCAAGCGGCAATCCTAAATTTCTTCTCAGTCGTACCGGGCTTCGGGATTGTGGAAAATAGTGACGAGCTCTACTACACAGACGATGTCGTCATCACGGATGAAAATGGAATTTTAATGGAAGACCCCACTTTATCTGGAAGTGGGAACGGGATCCAACTTCTATACCGATACCACTACGATAGCGCAGAAAAACCATCGAGTACTAGCCGGGACTTTGAACAGATTTTGACCGTGAATGGAGAAGTTGTGGCCGAAATTGGCGACGATGTCGGGAATGTCTGGGGCAACGGAGAGGCTTTCCTTCGAACTTCATTTCACGTTAACGTTTCGGAAGGAGACCGTATCTCTTATTCAGATGCAAACGGTGTTATGATCGAAGGGATTTTGAAGAAGGCTGCTGCGGTAAGCGCAGATACCCTGGCTTCTACCAAAGAAGACAAAGTGATAATCTATGCGGATGTGCAAGACGGTGGCGAAGTCTGGAATATATTTCTTCACGTGACAACATTAGAGCCGGGGATGCAATCTACTAAAGACTCGCTAATGTTCAGAGACGATCTTTTTCTCCGTTTACCGGATGAATCCGAGATTCCGATACAACCCCCCTTTACAGCCGGTAGCGGTTTCGAATTACCTTACACCGTTAGCAAAGGAGAGTTTGAGAGTGCGACATTGATCGTTCCAAAAGTAAGTTATGAAAGAGAGGCACAGAAAAAGGTAGTGGTTCCGGTTCCGACAGAGGATGCCGGCATCGAAATTAACAAAGAGGTCGAAATCGAAGGCGGAGTGATCACCATTCACAGAATACTCCCGGATCATGAATTCACCAAACAACTCAACGAGGGCGTGCAGTTTTATGCGGTAGAGTTCTCGTTGAAAGGAAATACGGATCCGTTGCTGGATATCCGAATGAATGAAGCGAGAGCAGGGGAAATACGGAGTAACGGCTCGATCGCGCATCTCATTCCGATAGAAGAGGGGCAGGAGGAAGTAAGCCTGCTGTTTTACAACCCGGCATTTCTGATTGAAAAGGACTTCGAAATCCCCATCGAATTCCCGAAATAAACGCAGAAAAGCATCGGCACATCAGC
>CAZFWK010000250.1:0-2111 GCA_964522555.1 uncultured Peptoniphilaceae bacterium
TAAATTCTCTGCTGCGGTATGCATCTCCGCTTCGAGATTGATGATGACCGCGCGAATTTCGGTGAGCGAGAGCTTTTCTTCCTTGTAGCCCTCTTCCTCTTCGGCAGCATGGGTGGCTTCGATAATGTCTCTGACGCCTTTCGTTACGCTTTCGGGTGTGAGCCCGTGTTCGAGATTATATTTTTCCTGAATCTCTCTGCGCCGGTCGGTTTCGTCGATCGCACGGCGCATCGAATCGGTGATCTTGTCCGCATACATGACGACATGACCGTTTACATTTCGAGCGGCACGTCCGATCGTTTGGATCAGCGAGGTTTCCGACCGCAAGAAGCCCTCTTTATCGGCATCCAAAATCGCGATCAAAGATACCTCGGGGAGGTCGAGCCCTTCTCGGAGAAGGTTGATGCCGACCAACACGTCAAACTTGCCCAATCGCAGGTCGCGGATGATTTCCATTCGCTCGATCGTCAAAATATCCGAGTGCAAATAGGTGACGCGTATGCCGATCTCCTCTAAATACTTCGTGAGGTCTTCCGCCATGCGCTTGGTGAGCGTCGTAATCAGGGTGCGCTCCCCTCTTTCGGTCGTCTTGTGGATCTCCGTCAACAGATCGTCGATCTGATTGTTAGTGGGACGCACGTCGATATGTGGGTCGAGTAGCGAAGTCGGTCGGATAATTTGCTCGACGACTTGTTCTGCATGCTCGAGCTCGTAAGGGCCGGGAGTCGCCGAAGTGTAGAGGATTTGATTGATCATCCCCTCAAACTCGGGAAAGCGCATCGGGCGGTTGTCGAGCGCCGACGGGAGCCGAAAGCCGTATTCGACGAGATTCTCTTTTCTGGAGCGGTCCCCAAAGTACATCCCGCGTATCTGCGGAATCGTCACGTGGGACTCGTCTACGATGGTGAGAAAGTCCTTCGGGAAGTAATCCATAAGTGTATAGGGTTTCGAGCCCGGCGCGCGCTGGCTCAAGTGGCGCGAGTAGTTTTCGATGCCCGTGCAAAAGCCCATTTCGGAGAGCATTTCGATATCGTAGCGGGTTCGCTGCTCAAGCCTTTGGGCTTCCAAGAGCTTTCCTTCCGTCTTTAAAATAAAGAGATGATCGTTCAATTCTTTTTCGATCGAAAGGACGGCCGACTTCACTTTATCCTGCGAAGTCGCGTAGTGAGAGGCCGGGAAGATCGATACATGGTCGCGCCGGCCGATCGTCTGCCCCGTGAGGCCGTTCACTTCCACGATGCGGTCGATCTCGTCGCCGAAAAATTCCACGCGCACCGTATTTTCGTCGGAGCTGGCGGGGTAAATCTCGAGGCTGTCGCCCCGCACGCGAAACGTCCCGCGCGTAAAGTTGATGTCGTTTCGCACATACTGGATGTCGACAAGCTGCCTGATAACTTCGTTTCGGTCTTTCATTTGACCGGGTCGAAGCGAGACGACCAGCTTCGCGTAGTCGATCGGGTCGCCCAGGCCGTAGATGCACGAGACGGAAGCCACGATGATGACATCGCGGCGCTCAAAAAGCGCCATTGTGGCGGAATGGCGTAGTTTGTCGATCTCTTCGTTGATCGAGCTGTCTTTTTCTATATAGGTATCCGATTGAGGCACATACGCCTCTGGTTGGTAGTAGTCGTAATAACTGACAAAGTACTCGACGGCATTTTCCGGAAAGAATTCGCGAAATTCGCTCGCCAACTGATACGCGAGCGTCTTATTGTGCGCGATCACCAGTGTGGGTTTTTGCACTTGTTCGATGATATTCGCCATCGTATAAGTCTTCCCCGAACCGGTCACGCCTTTGAGCACTTGGTGTTTTTTGTTCTCCCGCAACCCCCTCGTGAGGGCGGCAATCGCGTCCGGCTGGTCGCCGGTGGGTCGATACGGAGAGTGGATCTTAAATTCCATTGCGCACCTCCATGTGAACTAATGTTCGATTCAATTATAGCATAGTCCAGTCTATGATTATACCCAATTCAGATGTGTTTATTATGAATTTTCCCCATCCGCACACCGCGAGAAGTGCGCAAGCATAAAGGGCGATCGCTCGCCCCAGACTGCAGACAAAGTCCGTTCAGTCGAGCCCGGTATACCCCTTTCGGCACGCTCACGGACCG
>CAZFWK010000251.1:0-2074 GCA_964522555.1 uncultured Peptoniphilaceae bacterium
AGATATGGCCTCAAGGGGTACACCGGGCTCTCCTTCACTCAATCTCGAAAATAACTATATCTACAGGTTGACGCGCAGCTTTATCAGCTGTGCGTTTGTTTTCGGGTCACCCTTTTACGATCAGGACGGAACGTCGCGCTTGGTGTAGGACTTTGTGGGATACGGAACCCAGAAAGGCTCGAGAGATCGCACCCAAACCGCGGTTTCCGATGACAATCAGATCAGCTGCGATTTCGTCGGCGTACTTGATAATCATTTGTGCGGGGTCACCCATGAGGATCGAGCTCTTCACCTCGATATTCATCGACTCGAAAAGCGCTTTCGCATCACGCAAATGGTTCTCCGCATCCTCTCGGGGGTGGACTACATGTTCGGGGTAGAAATTGACCTCGCCTCCGGTGTTCTTAGCGGCATAGCCCATTTGAACCACCGTAATCAAGTGGATTTCACTGCCAATTAACAGATTCATATCTTCTGCATAACGCAGCGCCTTTTTTGAGTAATGGGAACCGTCGATCGGAAAGACGATCTTTTTCATGTCACACCTTCCTTTCCGAAAATGTGTAGATCGCAAATGATTGAGACGCGATGATGTACCAGAAAGCGGTTATTCTCTATATACCCGACGAATCGCGCGAGTATAACAGGGAAGTTTCTCTACATATTTTCTTTATATGAGTTTGGTATAGTAAAGCTATGAAAGTAATGGGTATACATGAAAATAAGATTTCAACGGCAAACTATCAAGGAGGATCATTATGACAGGTTTCCTACAATACATGTTCCAAGACCCCGTCGGATGGGTCATTCGAAATAAAAAAATCTCTAAACCGACCAAAAAGGTACTACTCGCGGTTGCGACCGCTATACTCGGAATTATGAGCATCGTACTTTTTGCGATGACATTCAATACGGAACCGGCAATCACAAGAATCGGACTCTCCGCACTTGCAGCCATCCCGACCGCCATCTTTACGAAAATGCTCGTAGACATGGCCTACTACCGCGACCGTAACCAAAACCCGCAAAACGAATTGGAAAATTAAATCGCGCAAAAATCGACCCCCTCGATAGAAATTCTATCTGAGGGGGTTTTTCTCTAACATTAAAAAAAACACTTTTTCATGAATAATGAACGGCTATCCCATTATTTATTCCGATAATTCGATTTTGCCGCCGCTGTACGAGCCGTCGTCGTAGTTTTCGTTGAACTTCAGCTCGCTGCTGTCGAGACCGCGTTCTTCGAGTCTGGATTTGATCGCCTCTTTATTTTTGTTTCGCTCAAACGGATTCGTCGTCTGCTTGACGCCTTCCACAATTTCGAACCATTTTTTGAAAGGAATTCCGACTCCGATTTCATCCGGCACCCAGTCGGCAACCAAGCGGGTTCCCGGGCACAGGAGCGAAATGTTGATGTCATCCGTATTGTAGGGGTAAGTGGTGAGGTCCTGGCAGACCGCTTGTAACCCTACCGTACGCAGGTTGTTTGTGTATCCGTTGAAGTAGCCGTTCCCTTGGATGATACGCATGATATTGTACGAACTGCCCACTACAATCACCACATCCGGCTCGGACTCGAAGTTTTCCAGCGGCATCACCGCGATCCCATACGTTCGGTCCTTCATAAAAATCATATCGTCGTTGATTTTTTTTGAAATTTCCTGGTTTTCATAGATCCCTTTTTTCGTGCGACCCATTCCGCTTGCGATCGGATCGGGAACGTCGGTAAAATTCAGCGCGAATGCTCCGTTCGGGCAACCTTGGTTCTCCTTCGTAAGCTTCATCGACTGCCCCTTACTTGCCAGTTGTACGGAATTACAGTAAGTAACTTTCCGTTCTCTCTGATCGACTGTAAAATTGTCGAATTCTTCCTTTTCCGTGAAGAATTTGATCCCGACCGGCTTTCGGTCTAAATCGAGATATGATTCAATTAGATCGACACTCGTTTTGATATCCATGCTCTTCCTCCTTGCGGATTCTGCCTCGGCAGACCGTTCTCTTCTATTCTAATTGACATTCACCAATCAAACAATTAATAATTATGATGATAACATTAGAAATATTAATAATACAT
>CAZFWK010000252.1:0-2038 GCA_964522555.1 uncultured Peptoniphilaceae bacterium
TCCGCGCATAAAAACATCGTAGCGATCAAAGACGCAACGGGCGACCTCGGCTACACCGTAAAAGTAGCAAGCTTGGTGGGCGACGACTTCGCGATCTACTCCGGAAACGACGACGTAGTCGTACCGCTCCTCTCCGTTGGCGGACAAGGGGTCATCTCGGTTGTAGCGAACTGCTGCCCGAAAGAAACGAACGAAATGGTGATGAAATTCTTGGATGGCGACATAAAAGGTGCTGCGGATATTCAAACTCGCCTCAAGAGCTTAATCGACCTGCTCTTTGTTGAGCCGAACCCGATTCCGATCAAAGCTGCAATGGCATTGATGGGTTATGAGACCGACATCCTTCGCTTGCCGCTTGGCGTTGCATCTGAAGCGACCGTAAATGCACTTCGCAAAGAGATGCAATCGCTCGGAATGCTGTAGGAGATCCCCATGAGAATTATCCTCAACGGCTGCTCCGGCCAGATGGGACGAGTGGTCACGGAAATGGTGAAGACAGAGCCTGACATGGAGATCGTAGCCGGCACTTGCATCGAGAATTGTACGGAGACCGGATATCCGGTTTACTCGACACTTGGAGAGATCCAAGAAGAAGCCGATGTGTTGATCGATTTTTCCTCCGCGGATGCATGCGAAGCGATCTTGGCATATGTGACGGAGCGAAAGCTCCCCGCAGTTATCGCGACGACGGGCTATGGAAACGAGCAGGTCGTCCTCGTAAAGGAAGCCGCAAAAACTGTGCCGATCGTGCAATCCGGAAATATGAGTGTCGGCGTAAATGCGATTCAAAAGGTCGTCGAAGAACTCGCGCATGCACTGAAAGGGTTCGATATCGAGATCATCGAAAAGCACCATACGCTTAAAAAGGACGCGCCCAGCGGTACCGCGAAGATGCTCTATCAAGCCGCGAATCGCGGTCGAGAAGAAAGTCTGAACGAAAACTTCGGCCGATACGGAAACGGCTTGAGTAAACCGGCAGAAGAAGTTGGGATCCACGCCATTCGCGCGGGCAATATCGTAGGCGAGCATGTCGTCATCTTCGCGGGTACCGATGAAGTGGTCGAGGTTACACACCGCGCCGGCTCCAAGAAGATTTTCGCTAACGGCGCACTACGCGCAGCGGAATTCGTTGTTGGGAAAGAAAGCGGCTATTTCACGATGCAGGATATCCTGTAGGAGGCTATGATGCAAAAAATACGTATCGGGATTATCGGATACGGAAATCTCGGAAGGGGTGTCGAAGCCGCCGTCCGAATGAATGAAGATATGGAGCTCGTCGGGATCTTTACGAGAAGAGACCCCGAGAGTTTACAAACACAAGCTCCTGCTTTTGCGATAGGGGAATTGGATCGCTTCGCGGGCGAGATCGATGTATGCATCTTGTGCGGCGGTTCCGCGACGGATATCGTCGAGCAAGGTCCGATGATCGCACGCCGGTTCAATTTCGTAGATGCATTCGACACGCATGCCAAGATCCCGGCCTATTATGAGGCGATGGATGCGGTTGCGAAAGAGTGCGGGCATACGGGGATTATCTCGACCGGATGGGATCCGGGTTTGTTTTCGATGATGCGCGTGCTGATGGAGGCGGTGCTTCCGAACGGGCATACTGAGACCTTTTGGGGTAAAGGGGTTAGCCAAGGCCATTCCGATGCGCTCAGGCACATCGAAGGCGTAAAAGGTGCGGTGCAGTATACGATTCCGAACGAGGCGGCCATCGAACGGATCCGAAGCGGAGAACTGCCAGAACTCACAGCAAGACAAAAGCACACGAGAGAGTGTTTTATCGTGCTGGAAGAAGGGGCAGATTTTGAAGCGATACGAGAACAGATCGTCACGATGCCCAATTACTTCGCTGACTACGATACGACCGTCCATGTGATCTCGGCGGAAGAACTTGCGAGAGATCACAGCGGAATGCAGCACGGCGGGCGTGTGATACGCACAGGCAGTACCGCAGAGGGCATGCGCCAAGTGATCGAATTCGGATTGGCACTCGAAAGCAATCCCGAATTTACCGCGTCGGTCAATGTCGCAT
>CAZFWK010000253.1:0-1639 GCA_964522555.1 uncultured Peptoniphilaceae bacterium
TCCATTGAGACGGTTTATCTACGTGTGAAACAACCCCGTATTCTTTATCACCTTTTTCGTAAAGCGGTTCGTTGTTCCAAAAAGTCGAAATATTGCCTGAGTCGTCAACCAGCTTATAGGTCCACTCGAGGCTATTCTGGTTAATGATCAAAATGATTTTCCACTCGCGATTTGACGCAGACAAATCCGAATCGGACAATCCGGTGCCAAACAATTCCCGTGTATCTACTCCTATCGCCGTCGCATCGGCAAGCTGCAGTGTGATCCTCTTCGCTCCTTTCGGAATGCGAAAGGGGTAGATGTGGGCGGATTCCCCGCCGGGCATCAGCATGGAGATGGTATCTTGCACAGACTTTCGATCCGCGATTCGACTCGATTGGAAATAGATCCCCATTGCGATCAAGGCGAGTATCATCGCGATAAGCGCGATCCCGATCGTCCGCTTTGTTTTTCTTCGGAGTTCCTCGTTTTGGCGATGCGTTTGTTCTAAAATATCGACGGTCAGACTGGACGCGCCGTTTTCTTCTCCATAGCTGAGTAGTTGAGGTAGCGTCCTTTGAAAGGCTCTCGCTAAAGACTCCAACATATCGATCGAGGGGACGGAGAGATTATTTTCCCACTTCGAGACGGTTTTGTCCGATACGTGAATTTTTTCCCCTAATTCCTTTTGGGTCCACCCTTTTTCTTTTCGCAGTGACTGCAGATAACTTCCGAATTCCTTTTCCATGTTCATCCCTCCTTGCTTTCAGTATAGGCAAGGTGCACCGAATTATGCAATGGGATCGGCTCTACGGATTGTAGAAAATAGGGAGAATAATGGTTTGAAATGAAAAAAAGATCAAAATGGCAATAAAAAAGAGCGGTCCGAGTTCGGACGGCTCTTTGCATTATGACGGTCTTTCGACTTTTCCGGATCGTAGACATCTGCTGCAGACGTTGATGCGCTGCACACTTCCGTCAATGACCGCACGGACTTTTCTGATATTGGGCGACCAGGATCGGTTAATTTTTTTGTTCGAGAACGTTACGATATGCCCAAAGGACTTGGTCTTTCCACAGATTAAACATTTTTTCGCCATAGTGACACCCCCTGCCGGTCTGCTGCAACAGACATATACTGCATGCCCCTTTGCGGGGCAACCTCAGTCATTATAGCATAGATGGCGATTTCTTTGCAAGAACCCATGCATACTGATATAATTATCGTTATTACTGAGGGGAAATGTAAGGAAAATTTAATGATAAAAGGAGGGGTTGTCATGCCGGGTCGAATTATCAACCGGTACGGGACGATTACGATCGCAGATCCCGTCATCGCCGCCATTGCAAGCTCCACGGCTATGGAAAGCTACGGAATTGTCGGATTGGCGAGCCACGATTTAAAAGAGGGCTTGATTGAACTACTCAAACAGGAAAATTTAGGAAAAGGCGTAAAGGTCATTACGCAGGGAAATAAAATCACCGTGATTCTCAATATCGTCGTCGAATACGATGTCCGTATCGGCGTCGTCTCACAAAATATTATTGAATCCGTAAAATTTCGCCTCGAGCGCGCAACGGGGCTAACCGTCAAGGAAGTCATCGTGCTCGTCCAAGACATTAGGATTTAATGGGTGCAGATATGAGAGATTTGGGAGTT
>CAZFWK010000253.1:1649-2034 GCA_964522555.1 uncultured Peptoniphilaceae bacterium
CAGGAATTTAAAAGAGCATTTGTGAGTGCGTTTCATCTTTTGGAAAAGAATAAGGAGTATGTCAACTCGCTAAATGTATTCCCGGTGCCGGATGGTGATACCGGAACGAATATGTCGCTAACCTTGAAGTCTGCGATACGCCAACTCGAGCAGACGGATTGCCATACCGTGTACGATGTAGCAAAGGCAGTTTCGAATGGCGCCCTCATGGGTGCTCGTGGGAACTCGGGTGTAATCTTGTCGCAAGTATTCCGAGGTTTTGCAAGAGGGCTCAACGAAGCCGATATGCTCACCGTCGAAGCGTTGAAAGACGGCTTTATAGCAGCTTCCGAAACCGCGTACAAGGCGGTTATGCGCCCAACAGAAGGTACGATGCTTACGGTGA
>CAZFWK010000254.1:0-2030 GCA_964522555.1 uncultured Peptoniphilaceae bacterium
AAGGCTTGCAAGCGGTCCGTGAGCGTGCCGAAAGGGGTATACCGGTCTCGACTGTACTGACTTTCGGGCACACACTCCTTTTCGTCACTCCGACATCATCGAGCGGAACCTCGTGTATTCGTGTTGGAAGACCAGCTTCACTTTGCCCGTAGGCCCGTTTCGGTGCTTCGCCAAAATCACTTCCGCAATCCCGATATCTTCCGAATCGGGATTGTAGTATTCGTCTCGGTACAGGAGCATGACGACGTCCGCGTCCTGCTCGATCGCACCGGACTCACGCAAGTCACTCATGACAGGCCTCTTTTCACCCTTCCCGCGGAGTTCCGGCGCTCTCGAAAGCTGCCCCAGGGATAGCACCGGGCAACCCATCTCTTTCGCCAGTGCCTTGAGCCCGCGGGAAATCTGCGAGATCTCCTGCTGCCGGTTCTCCGACGCCGACTGCACGGTCATCAGCTGCAAATAGTCGATGACGACCAAGTCCAACCCGTGCTCGAGTTCCATTCGCCGGCATTTCGAGCGAAGTTCCGTAAGCGAAATGCTCGGGGTGTCGTCGATATAGAGTTCGAGGGAAGCCGCCAGTGCGATCGCATCGGCTATCTTCAGCCATTCGTCGGAAGTTTCGATCTGTCCGCTGATGATCTTCGACAGCGGAACCCCCGATACCGCCGAGATCAAACGTTGATTCAGCTGATTGGCGCTCATTTCCAAAGAAAACACGGCGACTCTGGCTTTGTCTTTGATGGCCGCGTTAAATGCGATATTCAAGCCCAGCGCAGTCTTCCCCATGGAAGGTCTGGCTGCCAGCAAGATAAAGTCGGACTTCTGCATACCCGAGAGCATTCTATCCAGGTCTGTGAAGCCCGTAGTCAAGCCGGTGAGCTGTTTGTCAAATTTGGAAAGTTCCTCGATCCGGCTGAGCGTTTCGTTTAAGGTTTCCCGAATCGCGATCAACCCCTGCTTGTGGTTTTGCGAGGTGATCTCAAATACGCTTTTTTCCGCCAGTTCTACGATATCCATGACGGGTTCGTTCGCTTCAAACGCGCGTGACGCGACGATCTCCGACGCTTTGATCAGTCGGCGCAGTATGGATTTTTCTTTTACGATATCGCAATACGCCGCCACATTGGAGGTCAGCGCAACCGACTCGGAGAGTGTGATCAGGGCTTGGATCCCCCCGACCGCATCCAGCAGCTCCCTCTTTCTCAGGGTGTCGGCCAATGTGACGGTGTCGACCGGCACGCCTTCCGCTGACAATTGCGCGATCGACTGAAAGATATCCGAATGGGCGCGGGCGTAAAAATCGTCTGCACTGAGCCTTGCGAGAGCGGTGTGAAGTGCCTCCACATCGATCACCATCGCGCCCAGGACGGACTTTTCCGCCTCGAAATCGTGCGGGAATTGCCTACCCTGTGACTCCATCGGGAATTACGCCTCCGTGATCGTCACAGAAACCTGCGCGACGATTTCGGGGTAAATCCGTACGGGAACTTTTGTCGTTCCTTTTTCTTTGATCGGGTTTTTCAATTCGATCTTCTTTTTGTCGATCGAATAACCTTTTTTCGCCAATTCCTCGACGATATCTTGCGAAGTGATCGAGCCAAACAAGCGTCCGCTGGCTCCTGCTTTTACCGCGATCGTGATTTCCGTTTGGTCGAGCTTTTCCTTTAGTTCCAGCGCCTCTTGCTTATCCTGCGCGTCTTTTTCCTTTCGCTCTTGCACTTGTTGTTCCCAAACTTTTATATTTGCAGGCGTTCCTTCCAATGCTAAACCGTTTGGAAGCAAGAAATTTCTCGCGTACCCGGTCTTCGCATTGACCAAATCGCCTTCTTTTCCAAGCCCATCTACATCTTTTAATAAGATTACTTTCATTTTCGTTCTTCCTCACTTTCATATGCACGGATCGCTTCCACAAGGCGCCGTTCCGCCTCGTCGATGTCGATTCCGAGTAACTGTGCCCCGGCACTTGTCTGATGACCGCCCCCGCCTAATTTTTCTGCGACCAACTGTACAGATAGGCTTCCCAGGGACCG
>CAZFWK010000255.1:0-544 GCA_964522555.1 uncultured Peptoniphilaceae bacterium
GATCCTTCCGATTTTGATGCAGCGCTTCACTTCTTCTTCATCGAGCGGCTTAATCGTATGCATGTCGACGAGTCGCACAGAAACTCCCTCTTTCTCGAGAAGGTCAGCCGCTTCGATTCCGAGTCGAACGGTGTCTCCGTTTGCGATAATCGCAACATCTGTGCCCTCTCGAAGAACTTTTGCCTTACCGATTTCAAATTCTTCGTCTTCTCCGTATAGGATCGGCATGGCGTCCCTCGTAAATCGCAGATACACGGGGCCAAAGTGTTCGGCCGATGCGCGTACGAGTTTCTTCGTCGCGTTAACGTCCGCCGGCATGATCACGGTCATATTGGGGATCGTGCGAAGTACGCCCATGTCTTCGATCGCCTGATGCGACCCGCCATCGTTTGCGGGGGTGAGTCCGCCGTGCGAGCAAGCGATCTTCACGTTCAAGTTCGGATAGCAGATCGATTGACGGATCTGTTCGCTCATACGCATCGAGCCGAAGATCGCGTAGGTGACGATGAAGGGTATTTTCCCGGTAGTGGCAAGCCCCGCTGCG
>CAZFWK010000255.1:554-1995 GCA_964522555.1 uncultured Peptoniphilaceae bacterium
GATTCCCGCGCAATTTTGCTCGGCGATTCCGACATTCACATATTGGTCGGGCAGATTGATCTTAAACTCACTGGTCTTGCAGGATTTTCCGATATCCGCGTCGACGACGTAGATATTTTTATTTTCTTTCCCGAGCGCTACGACCTCATCTCCGAAGCCGTCTCTTGTGGCGACTTTTTTTACTTCAGCCATTATTTCAACCCTCCCGAAATTTCTTCGATCGCTTGCCTATACAGCGCTTCATCCGGAGCTTTCCCGTGCCAATCGCATACATCTTCCATATAGGAAACGCCGCGCCCTTTCTTCGTATTTAGGATGATCGCTTTCGGCTTACCATTGTCTTGATAGCGGATTTCTTCCATCACATCTACGATCGCCTGCATATCGTTTCCGTCCGACACAGAAAATGCGTCCCATCCGAATGCTACAAATTTCTTCACAAAGTCGTAGTTATCGTTGACTTCCCAAGTATAGCCGTCTAATTGCAATTGGTTATTGTCTACAAATGCGACTACATTGTCCAAGTGGTAGTGAGCTGCAGCCATAATCGCTTCCCAAATTTGGCCTTCTTGCATCTCGCCGTCGCCCATCATCGCGAATACACGATACTTTTTTCCGTCTCTCTTCGCTGCCAATGCCATGCCCACTGCAGCCGAAAGCCCTTGCCCTAAGGATCCTGTGGAGATGTCGATCCCCGGACATTTTTTCATATCGGGATGCCCTTGGAATGGGGAGCCGTATTCGCGAAGCTTATAGATCGTGTCCTTCGACACATAACCTAAGTCCGCTAATACCGCGTATTGGATCGGGCAGACGTGGCCTTTCGACAATACGAAACGGTCACGATCTTCCCATTGTGGATTTTTTGGATCGATGTTCATTTCACCGTAGTAGCAAGCGACGATGGCGTCGGCTGCCGACAGCGCGCCGCCAGGGTGACCGCTTTGCGCGGTATAGATCATAGTAAGTACGTCTTTTCTTCTTTCAATCGCAATTTGCTTTAATTCTTCAACCGTTTTTTTCAAGATGATCCCCTCATTGTTCTCCGTTTTTACGGACTTCGACGCCTGCGAGGCGTTCAAAGTATTTTACGATACTCGAATGGTCTTCCTCCGTCTGCCCGGCTATTTTGAGTGATTGCATAATCTCAAATAATTGGGCTGTGAAGGGTACCGGACAGTCCACCGCGTGGGCTTCCTCCAGTACATTGGCTATGTCTTTCAGATTGATGGAAATCTTTCCACCGGGAGTAAAGTTGCGTTCCATGATCATCGGCACTTTCGCATCCAACATCACGGAGCCTGCGGCCCCGCCGCGTATGGCTTCATACACCTTCTCGACATCGGCACCGGCCTTTTGTGCCAGTACCAACGCTTCCGAGAGAGAAGCAATATTTAGATTGACGATGATCTGATTCGCAAGTTTTGTTACACACCCGCTT
>CAZFWK010000256.1:0-1989 GCA_964522555.1 uncultured Peptoniphilaceae bacterium
CGAGCACTGTGTCGAGGCCCGACTGCACAGCGACTTTGGCCGCCTTGTCGCGGACGCTTCTGGGCACGCCCTTAAAGATCAGCCCGAGCGCAACGTTCTCGAGTGCATTTAAGGTCGGGATCAGATGATACGACTGAAACACGAAGCCGACATTGAGCTGGCGAAACTTCGCGAGCTGCTTCTCGTTGAGCTTCTCCAAGGCGACACCGCCGATGTCGATCTCTCCTTTGGTGGGTTTTTCGAGTCCTGCCAGCATGTTCAAGAGTGTGGATTTTCCTGAGCCGGAAGTGCCCAATATCGCCACAAACTCTCCCTTATCGATCGAAAGATTCACGCCGTTTAAAGCATGCACGCGTTCTTGACCCATAACGAAAACCTTGTGGAGATCTTTGGTTGTAATAATTGGGTTCATGACACCCCCCCTTTGAGTTCATTATAGCGCATATTTGTGTGTGTTATCTATCAATCTGGCGATTTCTATCTTACAAATGTCTTTCGCTTTTTTATGAGTACGGGAAAGAATGGGTATATTAGCTAAAAGAGCTAAGAAGGAGGATTGTATGGAGTTTTGTAAGTACATCATCATCGGAAACGGGATCGCAGGACACAGCGCGGCACTGGAAATTCGAAAGCGGGACCCCGAAGGATGTATTCTGATCGTAACGAAAGAGCCGCACCTGACCTATTATCGGCTGAAACTCACGGAACTGATCGCAAATCCGATCGAGGATCGCGATCTATTTTTGATGACGGAAGAAAAAGCGGCGGAAAATCGCATCCAGATCAAAATGGGAGCGGGCGTTGCCAAGATCGATAAAGAGAAAAAAAGCATTACGCTGGACGACGACAGTGAATGGGGTTACGAAAAGCTTCTCATCGCGACCGGCGCTCAGCCCTTTATCCCTCCGACTAAGGGACAAGAAAAGAAAAATGTGCTCTCGATCCGCACGCTGGATGATGTGAGGGAGCTGCAAAACGATTTCGCGGACGCGGAAAATGTGATCGTCGTCGGAGGCGGTCTCTTGGGGCTGGAAGCCGCTTGGGCGCTTCTCGCGCTCGGGAAGACGGTCGATGTGGTGGAGTTTGCGCCGTGGCTCTTACCTCGGCAATTGGATGAGGTGACCTCGACCAAATTTACCGAACAACTCGTGGAAGCGGGACTTCGGATCCACACGGGGACCAGCGTAGTCGAAATTTTGGGGGAAGATTCGGTCGAAGGCGTCGTATTGAGCGACGATACCAAACTGAAAGCACAAGGCGTGCTCTTTAATATCGGCGTAAGACCCGATATAGCATTGGCTGCAGAAGCCGGACTCGAAACCGGACGCGGCATTCTCGTAGATAAAGGGATGCACACGAATGCACCGGACATCTTTGCCGCGGGAGACTGCATCGAATACAATGGTATGACCTTCGGGCTTTGGACGCAGTCCAATGCGCAAGGAAAGATCGCCGGTACCAATATGACCGGAGGAAGCGCTGCATACGAGCATCCGAAGCTGTTCTCGAATCTTAAGTTAGGTACGATCCAAGTGTTCTCATCGGGCGATGTACAAAATCACGACGAAGTGCGCGAATATCAAAGCGACACCACGACCTTCAAGAAGTTCTTCTTCAAAGAAGGAAAACCTGTAGGCGGCATTCTCTACGGCGACATCAAAGACATGGGCAAAGTCAACCAGATCTTAGACGGCGTGCTCGACTTCGAAGAATACAAAAAGACACTGGCACCGTAAAAGGAACAAGAAAAATCCACGAAGGGCAATCCTTCGTGGATTTTAGTTAATAAACAGTTTTGGGATTGATGTAGAGAGAAGGAGAGGCCGGTGTACCCCTTGAGGCCATATCCTGGCCGGCAATCGCATCTTACCAAGCGAAATAGCATTCGCTTGGAGATGCTTTGCATGAGTCTTGCATTGCATTTTGATATGCAACAAAATGCGCAAGGCTTGCAAGCGGTCCGTGAGCGTGCCGAAAGGGGTATACCGG
>CAZFWK010000257.1:0-1987 GCA_964522555.1 uncultured Peptoniphilaceae bacterium
TTCCTTCAACTCCGGATCTTGTGCCTGCGTCCAATCTTTTCCTTGCGCAAGCTCGATGCTTCGCGGGTCGATATAGAGCGTGTCGCCGCTTCTTCGAAGGGTCGCTTCACTGGTTCCAAAGCTTTCCCCCTTGTGCGGTACGAAGATGACATTTCGAACTTCGATCATCTCGGTGCCCAGTAAATCCGCCGTGGCCTTTACGCTCGGTAAGAATCGATTCGTGTAGGCCTTTACGCTCTCGAAAGACAGTCCGTCTACAAATCCATACGTGATCCCGTCTTCGGTTTTTCGACTGCAGTGGCCGGCGATCACGGCGGCTGTTCCGTATCCCGCCGTTCCTTTCTCATCCGCGCTGATAAAACACGGCTCTTTTCCGGTATAGTGAATCTTCATGGAAACGGGATTCTGCCCATGGATCGGTAAGGTGACGTTATCAGTCAGATCGATAACGAGATCAAGCCGGGCCGGTTGAGGAATCCAAGTGAAGTATCCCGGTAAGTACACCGCACTTTTTCCGGCAAAGTAGTCATTCGGTGTCTTGCCTCGATAGGAAAATTCCAGCTCGAACTCTTCCCCTGCTTTTCGTAGTTCGGGTAACGAAACTTCGATCCGGTCGCCTTCCTGTGCAAACGGGACTACATTTCCATCGATCTGCATCGAGTTCACTCGCAAGTCGTGGTACAGGTTCATCGCGAGCGTGTCGGTATCGTGAAGAAGGGCTAAGGTACCCGTTCCGTTCACTGCGAGGCGTCCTGCGATATCCACGTCTAAAGAAAGTGCCTTCCACTCAAATGCAGGCTCTTGGAGTGCTCCCGGATCGCGAGCCGGAGATTCGAGATACTCGTTCCCGATATACAAGTGATCGTGAAATGATTCGTTTTGGATATGTTCATCTGTCACGAATAGAAAGCCCGCGCTTAGTGCGAACACCACAGCGAGTGCTGCGATCGACTTTCTTTTCTTCGCAAGATCGGAACTTTTTGTGACCGCCAAAAGCCCGATCCAGATCACGGCGAGTAAGTAAATTTTTCTTACATAAAGCGTCTGCTCTACCCCAAATCCGTACAGCGTATTCAATCGATAGGCAAATTTTGGCGCGCCCAATTGCAAAGGGAGAAATACCATCTTCTGCAAAACTTCCGGCATGTGGAGCGCTACGCTTCCGATCCATTCGTATCCGATCGTTCCCATTAAAAAGGTAAGCAAGATCCCTACTGCAATCCCCCATAGCTTTGGAATGAGGGTGCCGATCAAAAGCCCGATCGACGCGGCGATGAGCGGATCCAGTAGAAAGTGAAGGACGACGGAGAGCGCGCCATCTCGGAGTAGCCCTGAGGGAATATTCTGCCAAACCCCTTTCACTGTAAAACTAACCAATACAAAGAGAAATACCAAACCGATTAATGCGAACAAGCTCAGCGCCTGCGCCGTGATCACTCTATAGTAGGACTTGGTTCCCTCCATCCACTCCGCATAGGAATGCGTCTCCTTCTCCGAAGCCTTCCGAAACCCGATAATTAGAGCCCACCAAATAAAAACTTGTTGCACCGCCATCATCAGCGGGTATTCCGTATAGCTTAGATAATCCAGCCCATACAAATAATACGCAATCCCCAGAGCAAAGAACACCATAATGAACCGATCCCGAAAAACCTGCTTCCACTCCAATCGAACCAACTTAAACATATACTCCCTCCCTTTCACAACCTGATACTCTATTAATAGAGTATCACGTCAAAGGGATGAAAAGACGCTCCAATCCTTACGAGAAACTGAAGAATCACTGACGAAAATCTTACGCAAAATTAGCGCACAAAAAAAGGAAAGATTGCCTCCAATCTCTCCCTTTTTTTCATTTTGATTTGGTGTCCGAACAATTGATCTCCTACGTCACTCTAATTTGAGTAAATATATCGCAATCCCTTTACGATAGAATCAAACTGCTCGAAAGGGATACCGATCGCCATTTCATGCTCTTTCCACTTGG
>CAZFWK010000258.1:0-1974 GCA_964522555.1 uncultured Peptoniphilaceae bacterium
CTAAACTCGAGGCAAGCGGCCACCCGACAGGCCCGCTGGTAGACCTGCCGTTTGGGAAAGGAAGAGTCTTTAACTTCGCAGATAGAGAAGAAAATTACTTCGCCGTCAAGGAAGTCCGTCGGTGACGGAGGAGCGCATTCGTGATCGCGAATGATAAGAAAATCATATAACATGATTACGTTAATTCATTAGACTCTACTTTAGAAATGAAATATACTGAACTCACCAAGATGAAGGAGGATCGACCATGCGCAAAAGAATTTGGATTGCCTTATTGCTTGCAGTGAGTATCAGTATAATGGCTTGCACAGGAAAGACTGCGACCGAAAAACCGACTACCACGGAAAGCGGCGCAACGGAAGCAGCAGAACAAACCGAAGCAACCCAAGGAGGCGTCGAATACCGTGACGAGATCAATATCGCCATTACAGCACAACCGCCTACCCTTGACCCGCCCACAACCGCTTCACAGCTCACGTTGGATGTTTCACAAAACTTTTATGAGACACTCTATACGATGAACGAAAACTACGAGCCGACGCCGATGCTGGCCGAATCGTATGAAGCCAACGAAGATAATACGAAATACACATTTAAATTGCGACAAGGCATATTGTTCCATGATGGAACCGAAATGAAAGCGGAAGATGTAGCCGCTTCGATGAACTACTGGATCGAAAAGTCGACAAGAGCGAAAAACATTTTAGGAGAAGCAGTTTTCACTGTGGTGGACGACTATACAGTAGAATGCACTTTGCCAAACCCCAGCACCGATCTCTTAACCTTGATGTCCGCACAAACGACGTACCCCGCGATTCGCACCAAAGCCGCGATCGAAGGAGCGGGGGAGACCGGCGTGACCGACTACAATGGAACCGGCCCTTACAAGTTTGTGGAATGGGCGCAAGATCAGTATATTTTACTCGAAAAGAACGACAATTACCAAGCGTTAGACACACCGGCGAGTGGTTTTTCCGGCAAAAAAGAAGCGCTCGTAAACAAGATCTACTACCGCATCGTTCCGGATGCTTCTACCCGTGTTTCGGGCCTTCTGACCGGCATTTATGATCTCACGGAAGGAATTCCTACGGAAAACTATCAGGAATTTGTCGACAATCCCGAGTTCGAACTCTACTCCGAAGCGGGTGGCACATTGACACTGTTCTTCAATGTGAAAGAAGGGATTCTCTCCGATGCAAAAGTGCGACAGGCGATTGTCACGGGGATCAACAGCGAGGAAGTGATGCTCGCAAGCTACAAGGACCCCGGGCTGTTTACATTGGATCCGGGTTATATGAACAAGAACAATCCAAAGTGGGCAAGCACGGCAGGACAAGAAAATTACAATCTCGCAGACCCCGAAAAGGCGAAAGAGCAACTTAAAGCTGCCGGTTATAATGGCGAAACGGTCCGCTTGCTGACCACCCAAGACTACAACGAAATGTACAATGCGACCCTCGTGATCCAAGAGCAACTCAGGCAAATGGGTGTGAACGCGCAGGTCGATACCTTCGACTTCCCGACCTTTATGGAAAAACGCGCGGATCGCTCCACATGGGATATCTTCATTACGAGCAACGGGTATCAAGTCTTACCGCAGCAATTGCTCGTTGTTGACCCAACGTGGGCCGGAGCGGACGATCCGAAGATCGCAGAATTCATCACGACGATACGCCAAGCAAAGACCGACGAAGAAGCGAAAGCCGGATGGGATGCCCTACAAGGGTTTTTATACAACGACTACATTTCGTCGTTAGCACTGGGGCAGTACAATACCATCATGGTGGCAAACAAGAAAGTAGAAGGAGTCGTCTATTGGCAAGCTCCAATCCTCTGGAATGTAAGAGTACAAAAATAGCCCCAAACTCCAAAGCGGAGGATTCGGGTTCAGCCTGTAGGTAAAGTAATTTTCAAGATGTAGTGAAGGAGAGCCCGGTGTACCCCTTGAGGCCATATCCTGGCCGAGCGGTCCGT
>CAZFWK010000259.1:0-1968 GCA_964522555.1 uncultured Peptoniphilaceae bacterium
CGATCGATAGAGAAGAAGGTGAGGACTCGCCTCAGAGTCGCACTTATGGACATCCTCTGATTCCGTCACTACTCTGAGATTGTTCCTATAAATTATTCGCTATTGAAATGCAAGAACGAGATGTTTGTCAACGCTCTGAGGAAGCATTACTAGCTTCCTATCAACGAAAGATCGGTTTTCTGATATAATATACAAAACACCAAGAGGAGGGTTCTGCGATGGCTTTTGCGTTGGATCTCGACAAGTTTCGAGACAAGATCGACGAGTACCAATTATTTTTGAATTCCCAAAAGGGAAAACCGGGGAATCTTATGATTGCCTTACATAAAGCACAGGCGGTTTTCGGCTGCATTCCTTTGGATATTCAGCAAATGATTTCCGACACACTCCGCATTCCTTTAGCGGAGATCTATGGCGTCATCACATTTTACAGTCAATTCACTTTGGTCCCCAAAGGAGAAGTTCAAGTGGGCGTTTGCCTGGGAACGGCTTGCTATGTAAAGGGATCCCAACAATCATTGGAACAATATGAAGAAGCGCTCGGCATCAAGGCCGGCCAAACCTCGGAGGACGGAAGGTATTCGATCGAGGCGACACGCTGCATCGGCGCGTGCGGATTGGCTCCGGTTGCGTCTATTAACGAGCATATTTTCGGTCATTTGACGAAACAAGGGGTGAAAGATTCCCTGAAAGACTTCGTAAAGGAGAATGCGGAATGATTCGGACAAGAGAAGAATTTTTAGCGCTGAAGAATAAACTGAAGGACACGACCATCCTGCGCGACATCGGAGAAAATGCGAAAGCCGGTGAAGAAATCGTGGTGGATGAAAACCTCCCTTTTAAAAAGCAGCTCCTGATCTGCCGTGGAACGGGCTGTACTTCCTCGCTAAGTGACGAGATCATGGATCTGTTGATCGAAAAATTGGCGGAAAAGAAGATCGACGATGTCGAAGTGACGCTCGTCGGCTGCTTCGGCTTCTGCGGAGAAGGTCCGATCGTAAAGGTCCAGCCGGACAATGTCTTTTACGTGCATGTAACGCCGGACGATGTGGAGGAGCTGATTGAAAGCCATATCGTAAATGGGCAAACCGTGGAAAGATTGCTCTTCACGGACCCGCAAAAGGGCGAGAAGATCCACAATCACCACGACATGGCGTTCTATGAGAAGCAAGAGCGTATCACGCTCAGGCTTTGTGGCTTGATCGACCCGGAAAATATCGAAGACTATATCGCTCACGACGGCTATGAAGCGCTGTACGACTGTCTGACCAACAAAACGCCGGAAGAAGTCATCCAAGTGATGAAAGACTCGAACCTCCGCGGCCGCGGCGGCGCAGGCTTCCCCACCGGAAGAAAGTGGGAGAGCGCGTTTGTCGTAAACGACTATCCGAAATACATCATCTGCAACGGAGATGAAGGCGACCCCGGTGCGTTTATGGACCGCTCGATCTTAGAGGGCGACCCGCACAGCGTGTTGGAAGCGATGGCGATCGCGGGCTATGCCGTAGGGGCAAACCAGGGGTATATCTACGTTCGCGCGGAGTATCCGATCGCAATCGAACGCGTCGAAATCGCGATGAAGCAAGCCAGAGAATACGGGTTGCTCGGTAAGAATATCTTTGGAACGGACTTCTCGTTCGACATCGAAGTGCGACTCGGAGCCGGTGCATTTGTCTGCGGTGAAGGGACCGCGCTCATGGAGTCGATCGAAGGCAGACGCGGGATGCCGCGCACGAAGATCCAACGAACCGCGGTGAAGGGTCTGTGGCAAAAGCCTACGATCATCAACAATGTAGAGACCTTCGCCAATGTGCCCTACATATTCTTAAAGGGAGCGGAACACTTCCGATCGATCGGGACGGAAAAGTCGCCGGGCACAAAAGTATTCGCACTGGGCGGAAAGATCAACAACAACGGACTGATCGAGGTTCCGATGGGGATGACGATCCGGCAAGTGATCTACGACAT
>CAZFWK010000260.1:0-1939 GCA_964522555.1 uncultured Peptoniphilaceae bacterium
ATGATCTATTAGTTGCGTTTTGCGAAAGTGAACGCCCTGATTTTTCAGAGCTGGTGAATCGGCTGAGCCGAGGAGCCACGCTTCGAACGCAAGATGTGGACGATATCTTGGCTGCTGCCTTAGATTTGATCGTGGACCAATTTTTCGATATCTTCGACATCATTGCCAAAAATATCGACAATTTTGAGGAAAGTATTGCGAGAGACCCGCGCCCCGATCAATTGGAAGGCGTTCACGGGTTGAAAAGAGACCTCATTCACCTGCGAGATGTGCTCTGGCCACTTCGGGAAAGTGCCGCAAAATTAGCGAAGTCGTATGTGCACAAAGTAAACGGCGACACCGTGTACTATATGCAGGATGTCGAGGACCATGTGATTCAGCTTCTCCAAATGGTAGAGACCTACCAGCAAATCGCAACGAGTCTCGTCGATTCTTATTTATCCGCCATCGGCAATCGAACGAACGAAGTCATGAAGGTCCTTACGATCTTTTCTACGATTTTTATCCCGCTTACCTTTTTGGCCGGCGTGTACGGCATGAATTTTAAGTATATGCCGGAGCTGTACCACGAATTTGCGTACCCGACCTTTTGGATCGTGTGCCTGATCACTTTACTAGTATTGATTCGCTATTTTAAAAAGAAAAACTGGATTTAGGAGGAAAAATGAGTATCGATATTGCTAGAAAGCATTTAGAGAAATTTGGAATGGAAGGCGAGATCCTCGAATTCGAGGTGTCTTCCGCAACGGTTGAATTGGCAGCAAAAGCCATCGGAACGGATCCGAGCCGGATCGCGAAGTCCCTAACCTATCAATTAGAAGATACGGGGCTTATGATCGTGGCTGCAGGCGACGTTCGTGTACAAAATAAGCTGTTTAAAGAAGCCTTTGGCATGAAAGCGCGTATGCTGTCGGCAGAAGATGTGCTCGAGAAGACAAATCACGAAATTGGAGGGGTGTGTCCGTTCGGCGTTCCTGAAGCGCTCCCGATTTATTTAGATGAATCGCTTCGTCAATACGACTATGTGTATCCTGCATGTGGCTCATCGAATTCTTGCGTGAAAATGACACCCGATGAGCTCTATCGGATCGCTGGCGCGGTGGGATGGGTAAGTGTCTGCGCGTAACGAGAAAGTTACGCACCCGATCGAACCCGTTTACGACGAGCACTCGAAAATTCTGATCTTGGGTTCCTTCCCTTCGGTACGATCACGGGCGGAGGGCTTCTTTTACGGAAATCCGCAAAATCGATTTTGGAAAGTGATCGGAGCCTTAGTAGGAGAAGAGGAGCCAGCGTCAATAGAAGAAAAGAAAGAGATGCTCTACCGTCACGGCATCGCGCTTTTTGATGCGGCGACGGCATGCATGATCCGAGGTTCCTCAGACAGCACACTGGTAAATGCTGAGCCCGCGGACTTGAGCGAAATTCTTTCAACAGGAGACATTCGAGCGATCTTCGCAAACGGGAAAAAAGCACAAGAGATTGCGCAAAAGGGAGGATACGATACCATCCTCCTTCCGTCCACCAGCACAGCAAACGCGCGGTGGAGGTTGGATGCGCTGATCGAGAGTTGGACGGAACAAATCGGGCCGTACCTGAAATAAGATAAGGAGAATTCAATGATTACCGCTATAGGACAAGTGATGCTCTACGTGAATGATCAAGAAAAAGCATTGGACTTTTGGGTGAATACACTAGGGTTTGTCGTAGTCTCGGACGACGACAACAAGGAAGGGATGCGCTGGATCGAAGTAGCCCCCTCGCATGAATCTGAAACGTCTTTCGTGCTACACAACAAAGAGCTCGTACGAAAGATGAACCCTGATATGAATTTGGGAACGCCGTCCATCATGTTTTTTACGGATGAGATCGAGAATCTGAAATCTAAACTCGAGGCAAGCGGCCACCCGACAGGCCCGCTGGTAGACCTGCCGTTTGG
>CAZFWK010000261.1:0-1640 GCA_964522555.1 uncultured Peptoniphilaceae bacterium
TGTGCACCGAAAGAGATCCTTCGCACAGCCAGTTCAATAACCATTAGTTCTTCTACATTTCATGTCGACCCAAGGCGGTGCTGGACGAGCGCGCACCCTACGTCAATTCGGGGGTATCCCCATAAAACAGCACACCTCGTGCTACCAAGGTGTGCTGCTCCTACTGCGTTTGCTATTTTACTTCTTCCCACTTTATCGATTCGGACGCGCGTTCGATTCTTTCCCGCTCATACTTTCCGTCCTCCGAGAATAGATAACCCGGTTTTCCTCGGAGCATCTCCCCGTTCAAATAATATTTCGATTCTACCCCGTCCGTGCCGAGCACGGCTTCTTCCGTGGTATGAAGCTTCGTACCGCCCAATTGCAACATGCGGTAGAAGAAATGGTCGTAGCGTTCGTCGGTTTGGATCAGGAGGCCGTTCACAGCATCGTAGCGATACTCCGGATCGTAGAGCCCCTGTATCTCAATTCGGTCAAACCCGCTTCCGTTCCAGCGCATCACCCAAATCAGTCTGCCAACTTCGCCGGTTGGGCGAATATCTTTCCACAATGCATCATCAATCGATACGAGCAGTTCGTCCCACCCGTCGTGGTCGAGGTCGAGCACTGCGATCTTTGATCCTTGTGGTAACGACTTTTGTTCTCTTTGCGAACCGATCGGAAGCATCACGCTGCCCTCTTTCACTCCCTTTATCGCTGTATCCAGCTTTTCAAGTTCACCGGCGGAGTTGATCTTTGCCAGACCGGCTTCCGGAACCGCTCCGCCTACGACGATTACTTTTGTCGCATTCTTCAATACGGAAAGTACCGCTTGTTCCGATTGACCGGTGCCTTCATCGAGCAAGAGAACGGGTGCCTCTTCTTTGAATGCGACATTCGATGCGGCGAGCGCGTCCGCTAGATTTCGACCCGAAGCGACGACTACGGTATTCGGCTTTTCATCGGCAAGCATCAGGGCGGTCGCATATCGATCTGCGCCGAAGATTCTTGTGCCCTTCAAATTGTTTGCAATCAATTGTTCCGCGAGCGTTGCGGAGCCTCCGATCGCGATTCGCTTGTATGCGCCGCTTACCCATGGTTTGAGCGCTTTTGGCATGCTGTACGTGTCCACGGTGGATGGTATAATCGACTTTGTCGCAACCACGGGCAACAGCACTCCATTTTCTTTTCGCATCATCGAACTTGCTGCAAGCGCGTCGATTCCGTCGCCTGCAAAGAACCCGACCATTTGAATCGGTCGTATTTTTCCGATCTCTTCCGCCACGCGAAGCGCTGTCTCCGTACGATTTGCACCGGATACGCGCGTAACCGTATAGGGTTCTAATACAGATTCCACTCGCAGCCCGACAGAAGACTCTCCTCCAACCAAAACGACACTCGTAACACCCAATCGCTCAAACTCAGCAAGTATTCCTTCAGGCAGACGATCCTTTTCTGTCAGCAAAAGCGGGGCCTTTAATGCATCCGCCAGTAATGAAGCGGACAGGGCATCGGTCGCCTTTGCTCCCGACACGATCACAGCGGTATCTGCGGAATCAAAAGCATATTTTGTCGTCTGTAGCGCTGTCTCGTACCGATTTTGCCCTGCCAATCGCTCTACTGAAGGCGCGGCAAAAGCGATACTCGGGATCGCGATCATG
>CAZFWK010000261.1:1650-1918 GCA_964522555.1 uncultured Peptoniphilaceae bacterium
TCTTTTTTTCATATGATCCTCCTATGTTGTTTGACTGTATAATTCTTTTGTTTTTGTATATACCCCCCCCCTTGTGAAATAACCGATTTACAACATCTTTTTGCGACATTCTCAGGCTATGACTTTACGATTTCCCCAAAAAGTAACCATTCCGAATCCAAACCAAGGAAGGTAAACTGCAGAGCGTTGACAAATTTCTCGTTCGTATATTTTATAGCGAACGATGTATAGGAATGATCGGAGAGTCAGTGACGGAATCAGGGGATGT
>CAZFWK010000262.1:0-1900 GCA_964522555.1 uncultured Peptoniphilaceae bacterium
GTCCTTAAAGAAACGCTGTACAGCCACGGAGTCCGCACCGGCACGTTTTAAGAGCGCCGCCGCCTCAAAAGTACGCACGCCTGTCTGATACACAAAGTTCTGCGTGTCTACCATAATCCCCGCCATCAGCGCGCTGGCTTCGTCTTTCGTTACACTCATGCTTTCGTCCATATACTGGAGCATTTCGGTGACGAGCTCGCTGGTGGAGGAAGCGTAAGGTTCCAAATACGTCAAGGTCGGGTCTACGATATAGTCTTGCCCTCTTCTGTGGTGGTCGATTAACACAACCCGCTCCGCCATGTCCAAAAGCAGCGGTTCGTCGGTCGACATCTTGCGATGCGTATCGACGACTACCAGAAGCGATCGGTCCGAGAAGCGCTCTACCGCTTGCGCACCCTCCAGCACGACCGGGCGCACCTCCTGGTCCACGTCGGCAAAAGCTTTCACAATTTCTGTAATCGATGGGTTCACGTCGGAAAGCACCAAATAACCGCGTTTCCCTCTCGAGCGAACGGCCGCCAAAATTCCGATCGCCGAGCCGAAGCTGTCCATATCCGCATTCTTATGCCCCATCACAAAAACCTGATCGCTTTGATCAAACAATTGTTGCATGGCATGCGCGATGACGCGCGCTTTTACTTTCGTCCTCTTTTCTACCGCCTTGTTTTTCCCGCCATAGAAGTCGAGAGTCTCGCCGCTCTTTACGACCGCTTGGTCTCCGCCTCGGCCAAGAGCTACGTCGATCGCAGAGCGTGCGATGCGATACGTCTCTAGCGGATTGTCGCCTCCGCTGCCGATCCCGATACTCAAAGTTGGGGCGATCGCGTGTTCATCTTTTCGGTGTTGCTTAATCAGATCCAAAAGATCGAAGCGCTTCTCGATCACGCTACTGCTCTGTTGATGATTCAGCACGACCAAATACTTGTCGTTTTCAAATTTGCGGACAAAGCCACCATATGTCGAAAAATACTCGCTGATCGCGGTGTCGACATTCGCGAAGGTAATGGTCCTTTGTGATTCGCTCGCGCTCTGTCTGATTTCGTCGTAGTTGTCTAGATACACCAAACCGATCACGAGTGATTCCTTATGGTAAGCCACTCGCAGCGCATTTTCTTTCGAATAATCGATCCCGTACAACAAGATCCGCTCGACCGCATTCGTCTTTTCGTTTCGCAACAGAGTAAAGTAAAAGATATATCGATTCTCCCCCACCGTGACTTCGATTGGAGGATCTTTTTCTGAAATCCCCGCGACATGCAACCCAGGGATCGCATTTTGTATCGAATGCCCCAGTAAGTTTTCCGTCTGCGCTTTATTTGCAAATCGCGTGTTGTACCACATGAGCTCTCCGGTTTCGTCTACCAAAGCAAGCGCAAACGGCATGCTGAATACCGCATTTTTTGCTACCTTTTCGAAATCTGAGCCCAAGCTTTCGATTCGTTCGACCAAGGACTTTTCTCTCTTTTTCTCGTAATAAAAGATATGCCATACGAGGAAAAGCGTGCTCAAAAATCCCAGGAAGCCGAGTATTTGATTGTAGAACATCAAGGCGATGGAAATCAAAAGTGGAACTCCGATTAACGGCCCGTGTGCTTTCCAGTCGATGGAATTTTTCATCTAGTCTCCTCGTTTATAGGTGATGCGATCTCTGAACTTGAATGGTACATCGAGTATGCCGATCAGAATAAAGGCAAACCCCATCTGCAAAAACAAGATCAGAAAAGCCGGCAAGATGAGCCGCGTAATGATATTAAAACGTTTCGCCACAAATAAATCGACGACGGCTAGCCCTTGCGTAAAAAAAAGTACACTGAAGATCAGCAGCAAATTTAAATAAAGCGTTTCCGTGTGCCGAAAACCTGCAAGCCCCATCAGATATGTCGCTAAAAAGGTCATAGCG
>CAZFWK010000263.1:0-1866 GCA_964522555.1 uncultured Peptoniphilaceae bacterium
GCATTGGCGAACATAGGAGCGTTTAAGTCGATACCCAGTGCTTCAGCCGTCGTCTTGTTGACCGTCATGACCTTCACTTTTGCGTATTCGACCGGAATCTCCGCGGGGTTGACCCCGTCCACCAATATTTTCTTCGCCATCTCTGCCGTTTGTTTTCCCAACTCGTAATAGGACAGTCCTTCCGTCAGAAGAGTTCCGCCTTCCAACTGAGAAGCCTCCGCGGAAACCGACGGAACCTTGTTTTCTTTCAAGATATCCGCCACAATCGAGACGGAACTTGCGATCATATTGTCGCTCGGAATATATAGTCCGTCGATTTGCGTCACCAAAGTTTCCATCGCTTGGCTGATCTCATGAATATTGTTGATCCCGACTTCTTTCACTTCCATATTGTACTTCGGTGCAATCTCTTTGATCTGATTGACCTGTATTTCGCTGTTTACTTCGCTTGTGTTATAGATAACCCCGATCGTCTTGATATTCGGGTCCAACTCTTGAAACAGAGCGACCTGCCTTTCAATATCGGCCGCATCGCTTGTCCCCGTCACATTGCCGCCCGGCGCATCGGTCGAAGCAACCAATTTCGCTTGTACCGGATCCGTCACGGCAGAAAATAGGATCGGGATCGTAGAAGTCGTTTGCGTAGCCGATTGTGCTGCAGAAGTCGCGATCGCATAGATTAAATTCACCCCATCGGTAACAAATCCTTCCGCTATCAGCGATGCCGTGGGAACTTCTCCCTGTGCATTTTTGTAGTCGACCGTGAACTGCACGCCCGCTTCCTTCAACCCGTCTTCAAACCCTTGGCGAGCTGCATCCAGCGCCGGGTGTTGTGCCAACTGGCTGATGCCGATCGTAAACGCACGATCATCCGTCGTCACATCCGTAGCTTCCGTTGTGGTTGAACTTTCAGTACCGTCTGCCTGTGTTTCCGTATTCGGTGCCTGAGTCGTCTGCGTACAAGCAGCGAGACCAAACAAAAGTACTGCAATCCCCAATGCTAAAATCTTTTTCATCATGTCCTCCCCATTTTCCAAAATAAAAAATCCCTCGATCTGCTCAACAGCAGGGACGAAAGATTCCGCGGTACCACCCTTATTATGGCCGAAGCCATCACTCATGGCGCACAAAGCGCCCCTCCTGTAACGGGGAGTTCCCGGATGCACCTACTTCATTCGGCACATCGGCTCAGGAGTGTATATCCGGGTTGCACTGCCGACTTACACCACCCGTCGGCTCTCTAAGAAGTACAATTGCCCTCTTCTCTCCTTCACGGCCTATGAGTAGTGTAAGTCATCCTTCGTTCATTGTCAAGAGTTATTTTATTTTACGCAGCGACTAAAAGCGGCAACGAGTCAAAGTCGCTTGGGGGAGATTTGTTATTCGACGAAAATCGCGTCTTTGAAGAACTCCGTGCTCGTGTCGATTCCGAGTTTTTCCGCCGTTGCCTTGTTTACCGTTAGTTGCAGTACGACCGGCTTTTCAACGGGAATATCTGCGGGTTTCACCCCGTCTACCAATATTTTCTTAGCCATTTGAGCAGTTTGTTTTCCGAGTTCATAATAGGTATGCCCGGTCGTAAGTAGCGCGCCGCCTTTGACTTGCGATTCCTCAGTCGAAATCGAGATGATCTTATTCTCGATCATCAAATCCGCAACCGTGGATATCGAGTTCGCAACGAGATTATCGCTCAACAAATACAAACCGTCGATCTTCGGAATGAGGGTCTCCATCGCAGCACTCAGCTCGTTCACCGAGTTAATCCCGACCGCTTCGACAGACAGCCCTACGGTTGGAGCAATTTCTTGCACTTGCTTTAGTTGTACTTCGCTGTTTACTTCACTGGTATTATAAAGCACGCCGATC
>CAZFWK010000264.1:0-1505 GCA_964522555.1 uncultured Peptoniphilaceae bacterium
TTTGAAGGGAAGACCTTTGCGCAATGGGGTGGGAGTCAATTTTCCGAATTGCGATACTATGAGGACCGGAAGATTATCGAGGAATTAGAATTCGCCAATAAACGAATCCGAGAGCAAAATGAAAGCCTCTCGCGTTCTTTGGATATGCATTACGAATTATATCAGTTGGCACTTCGAGAGGACGGGTTTGACGGCATTACCGAAAAACTCGCAAAGATCGTAGGAGGAACGGTCGTTTTGTTTAACCGAAGGATCGAGGTGATCTCACACAATAAAACGGCGAACCGAGAAGGGCAAACCGAGATCATCCAAGCCATGATGAATCGAATTGGGGAGAATCTATCCTATCATACGAAGCCGGATATACGATTTGCGGACCGTGTGAGCCCTCTTGCCATCCATAAGCAGCAAGAATTACAATGTGTGATCCTTCCGATATTTAGCGGAAGGGAATTGCTCGGTTTTGTCGCGGCGACGACGGAGCGAAGGGTCAATCTTATGAACGAAATTTCGATTCTATTGCACCGCTCCACGGACATCTATTCGGCAGAATTCCTGCGGCAAAAGCGAATACGGACGATCGAAAATGAATACCGTCAAGATTTTATCGACTCTCTATTCAACAAGAAATACTCGAGTGCGAAAGCGCTGGAAGATTGGGGCGAGCGACTCGGCTTCAATATCAAAGACCCCTACTTCGTGATCGTAGTACATCTTCAGATGAGAAACGGCGAGCCGAAGTCAGAAATTTCCGCCATGATCAAAGCGGATGTGAAAAAGAATCTGGAGAGACTTCTTAAAATTCGTTTTGGCAGCATGCTTTGTGCCGAAAACGAGAAGGCTCTAGTCGTGTTACTGCCGGCACTGCACTCGAAACCTGCCGTCGCGGAGATGCTCAAGCAATATATGCTTGCGGTACATTCAGCGGAATACCATCTCTTATTCGGAATCAGTGAGGTATCCCATTCGATCGAAGCCGGCTCCCAGGCCTTTACACAGGCAAAAAAAGCGCTAAAGGTATTGCAAACTTTCGAGAAGAAGAACGAAGTTCTTTTTTTCGATGAACTGGGAGTTTTGGCCATCCTTTTGGATGTCAAAGAACCATCGGATCTGATAGATTTTATGAAGGAAAAGTTGGGTCGAATCATCGCCTACGACGAAACTTACGAATCGGATCTAGTAGCAACACTCGAATACTTTTTACTCTCTGAAAGCAATCAAAAAGCTTCCGAAGCGGCAAATCTGTCGTTAAGCGGGTTTAAGTATCGGATCAATCTCATCAAGGACCTCGGCTACGATCTGCAGTCAACGGAATCTCGATTCGATCTTCTGCTAGCCCTAAAAATTTACCGACTCTACCAAGTCGAGTAACAAAAAAAACACCTCCTTTCAAATGCAGGGGTTCAGAGCGTTGACAAACCTCTCGTTCGTGAATATCAATAGCGATCGACGTACAGGAATGATCGTAGAGTCAGTGACGGAATCAGGGGATGTCCATAAGTGCG
>CAZFWK010000264.1:1539-1839 GCA_964522555.1 uncultured Peptoniphilaceae bacterium
AACCCATTCAGCTCATTTGACTTTGTCTACAGACTGTCCTCCTTTCAAACGCAGGGGGTGTTTTTATGAGAGTACGATACGATCTCTAGGACAACATGCAGAAAGGAGACCGCTTCACCAGTTTTAGCTACCCACCATACGCAAGAGGGTGATGATCGCGGCTCGAATTTGTCGTAATTTCGCGGTTTTCAAATCAATTATTAAAGAGTAGGAGTTTTATATGTTTTCACCTCTGCATTTATTGTCCATGCTGGTAGTGGCGGTCCTCGTGCCGATGCTCTGCAGGTTCGCCATCCGAGG
>CAZFWK010000265.1:0-1831 GCA_964522555.1 uncultured Peptoniphilaceae bacterium
ATACGAGAAAAGCGCCGAGTAAGAATGCTTGGAATGTCCTTCCGTCGAGCGGTACATAAGTCCAGTTTAATATCAGTACAATGAGGACAATCGGCAACATCGACATGCCGACTTCCTTGAGTTTCGCTTGTAGTAAACTCATTTGATCCCTCCCTTATTTTACCGAAGATCGATTCCCGTCCTCGGTTTGTCGGACAATGCTTCGCTTGTTTTGCCCCAGTCTTTCACCATCCATTGCCCCGATGCGGGGTCCAATACGAGATCGATCGCGACGATCGCGTTGTCTCGGTAGAGGTCGTCCACATTGAGCGGAGGTTTGTGGTCGTCGTACGTTTGATATACATACGTCAGATGGCCGAGTACGTGTACACTCGCTTCGCTCTCCTTCTTCTCCAAACGGAAACTGTCCGGGTCGATCTCGATCCGATCGTAGGCGCCGGCGTAATTTTGGTTGGAGTGGATGATCTTTTCGACATTGTCGACTGCAGCCGCGAGCGCGGGGTCGACCATCGTCGTGAAGCCGTCGGTCTTCTTTTGCGTGAGCATCAGGGCGTCTTCTGTAAACATCGCTTTGATTCTTCCGAAGATCAAGTCTCGGAATTCCTGTGTGTCGTATTTGACTTCCAGGTCGAGCGGTCCCGCTTTTTCGATCGTGGCGACGTCCGAAAGCCCGATCCCGCCTTTCCAAAGCTCGACCAACTGCAGGGTTTTCCCCGCGTCCATCTTCACGATGCCGTCAGGCAAGCCGGACACCGTTAGTTCGGTGTCGGCGCCGTCGATTCGAAGTTTCGCATTGGGCGCATTGGTCGAGATCTTCACTTCGAGTGCACCTTCCTGCGTCGTTTTCGCGCCTTCCGAGGTTGCCACCTGAACCGGCGCCTCTTTTTCGAGCTGCGGCGGCGTGATGACCCCTTCCGCCAGATGCGGATTCGTCGAATCGAGCACGAGCGGATACCGATTGTCCCCGAATTCGAGCGTGTACTGCCCCATCAGATAGTTCTTAAAAATGCCGTCGGAACCGGTCGGATTGCCGTCGATCGTAGCACCGGTGCTTTTCACGTCGACATCGAAGGTGTCGACCGCGACGCGGTACTCTTGCTTTCCGTCCTTTTCCAAAAACAGGAGCTTAACCGGCAGATTGCTCACATAACCGGGGTCTTGCTTCAAGTGCGAGAGGTCGACCTCGAGATTTCGTACGCTCTCGTTTAGGCGACCGGGGATTTCCATGATCTTGAGGAAGCCGGACAGGCTCTCCGCGTTCGGTTCCTTCATGGTTTTGGCGGAAAGCAGGATCTTTAAAAGCTTCGCCGAGTCCTTTGCGCGTACCGCGTCCGCGTATTCCTGAATGACAGGCGGCATGTCGGCGTTTTGCCTTCCGGCTTGGCTCGCCGCCCAAAAGATAAAGAGCAAGACCACAGCCGATGCCGCCAAGCCGATCCACTTCTTGGTCTTCTTCGCGGTGCGTCGAACGGGCCTCTTGTAGGTATCGCTATAGCGTCCGGTGTACGCGACGGGCTTTTCGAAGATAGAGGGGATATGAAGCTCGTCCGCGTCTTTCTTCGCGGGCTGTGCCGGTTGATTTTTTTGTAATTCGACACCGCAGTTTTCGCAAAACGCGAAATCCGGTTCGTTGATGTGCCCACATCGTTGGCATTTCATAGCATTGTCCCCTTTACCTTGCATTTATTTCGTATAGAGATATAGCCCTCCATAGGAGGGCTATATCTCTATGTATTTAGTAGTCCGAGAGCCCGACGGATATTCTGAGTGCGTTGTTTACATTTCGCATATTCTCAGCGTCAATACCCCCAAGCTTTTCCCGCAGCCGCTT
>CAZFWK010000266.1:0-1826 GCA_964522555.1 uncultured Peptoniphilaceae bacterium
CTTTACGCGGCGCTTGAGATTCCTCCGGCTCCGATTCTCTTTCGGTGCTGGGCGGGATCAGATTCGAGGTGGCGATGACCTCACCTACCACCCCGGCAGTTTCTTCTTCGACCGGATCATTGGCTGCGGTATCCGTATCGTCCGACTCGCCTTCCGAGACCGAGACGACCTGCAGACCTTCTTCCGGTTCTTCTGCCGTTTCGGCATCTCCCTTGTCGTCGATCGAGATAAACACGTGCCCGACGTGAATCGTATCGCCTTCTGCCGCGTGAAGCTTGGCGACTTTACCGTGGACGGAAGAGGGGATATTGGCCGTCACTTTGTCAGTTTCGACTTCGGCAAGATCTTGGCCTTCCTTTACATCATCGCCCTCTTGTACGAGCCATCGGATGAGGGTGCCTTCTACGATTCCCTCACCGATATCGGGAAATTTATATTCAAACATGGTGACCTCCTAATACTGTGCGAGATCCGAGATGGTCTTTCGGATTCTCGCAGGCGTCGGGATATAGTGCATCTCTCCACGCGCGAGGGGGAATGTCGTATCAAACCCGGTGAGGCGCATGGGAGGAGCTTCCAGAGAAAGAAAAGCCGTCTCATTTACCGCGGCGATCACTTCCGCACCCGGGCCATAGCTCTTCGCCGCTTCGTGAACGACGAGCACGCGACCGGTTTTTTCTACAGATTTACGTATGGTCTCCCGGTCCATCGGGCTGATCGTACGCAGGTCGATGAGCTCGACCGAGATTTCTCCTAAGCCTTCTAAGGCCTTTTGCACTTCGGGAATCATCGCGCCCCAAGCGATCACAGTCACCTGATCGCCTTCTTGCACGACCTTCGCTCGACCGATCGGAAGTGTATACGCTTCCTCCGGAACTTCCTGCCGAAAAGCGCGATAGATGCGCTTTGGTTCGAGGAACAGGACCGGGTCAGGGTCACGGATGGCCGCGATCAAAAGTCCCTTCGCGTCGTACGGGGTAGAGGGGATCACGACTTTCAATCCCGGGATGTGTGCATAAATCGCCTCGGTGCTCTCGGAGTGGTGCTCGAGCGCGCGAATACCGCCGCCATAGGGCACCCGAATGACCATCGGCAAGTGCCTTTCGCCGCGCGTCCGGTTCCTGTATCGCGCGACATGGTTGATAATCTGGTCGAATGCGGGATAGCTGAATCCCATAAACTGCAGCTCGGCTACGGGCTTCATCCCGTTGATCGCCATGCCGACTGCCGTACCGATAATCGCGGACTCGGCTAAGGGTGTGTCGAACGAACGCTTGTCTCCGAATTCTTGTTGCAGATTTAAAGTAGCGCGAAAAACGCCGCCCTCGAGCCCTACATCTTCTCCGAATACGATTACGGAAGGATCTAACGCCATCTCATTTTGAAGCGCTTGATTGATCGCTTCCACGATATTGAGTTTATTTTTCATCACGATTCGCTCCTTCCAAGAATTCGAGATACGAAGCCAATTGTTCCTCCAATTGTGGGGTCATCTTTTCGTAGTGATATTTAAAGATATCTTCGATCTCGGTGTCCGAAGTATGCTCGATCGATTGATAGGCTTGGATCACTTCTTGATCGAGCTCTTCTAACAGTGGCTCCAAATCCTCTTCCTTCCACAAGCCCTTTTGCTCCATATAGTGCTCGAGCCTTGTGATCGGGTCCTTCTCGCTCCACTCCACGACCTCTTCGTCTGCGCGGTATTTCGTGGGGTCGTCGGAGGTGGTGTGCGCACCCATTCGATACGTGTAAGCCTCGATGAGGACGGGACCGTGCTCTCGGGCATATGCAAGTGCCTCGCGGGTGGCTTGGATCATCGCGAAGAT
>CAZFWK010000267.1:0-1798 GCA_964522555.1 uncultured Peptoniphilaceae bacterium
CCGATTGCACCCAAGCCGATGACGGCGATCGATTTTCCGAGGAGTTCGGTTCCGACAAACTGTTTTTTCCCTTTTTCGACTTGCGCGCTTAAGCCCTCACCTGTGAGCTGCTGGACCCAAGTAGCAGCCGGCGCGATATTTCTCGCCATGATGATCATGGAGGCGAAGACGAGTTCCTTGACGGCATTGGAATTGGCTCCCGGCGTATTGAACACGACGATGCCACTTTCTGTGCATGTGTCGACCGGAATATTATTGGTTCCGGCTCCGGCTCTTGCGATCGCCAGTACCTCTTCGGGGAGGACCTCTTTATGGAGATCCTGGCTGCGAAGCATAATGCCTACAGGATTTTCATCCGAGATCGCGAAACGATTTTCGTCTAAGAGCGATAAACCTTCTTTTGCAATTGAATTATAAATTCGAATATGATACATAACAATCAACATCCTTTACTTGAGAATGCAAGGATTATAACACAGTCAACGGATAAAAGATAGAGTAGTTTATTTGTCGAATCACAAGATCGGGAAAACGGCTTAGGAGGCATTATGGAATTTACGAAAATTTTACTCTTCCAAAACTTGCGAGAAGATGAAATTGCCGAGCTGATGGATAGGCAGGAGATCTCCACCATACAATTGGATAAGGGCGTGTATGTATTTCTCCAAGGGGAGGAGCCGGAGTATGTGTATATCCTTTTAGAGGGTGCGGTGCAGGTAGAGTCGCTGGGTGCGGATGGCAGGAGAACGATCCTCAACCGCTTCTCCGAGCCGGGCACGGCATTTGCGGAGGTGTACGCGTATTTGGACCACAAGACGTATGATTACAGTTGCCAAGTGACGAAAAAAGCGCGCATTCTTCGCATGGAGAAGAGCCTCCTTTTGCCGCGCGAAAACCCCGATCCGATCGCGGGGAAACTGTTGATCTCGATGCTTACGATCCTGTCTGAAAAAGCCTATTATCTGAACCAGAAGCTGATGATCGTAGGGGAGATGACGCTCCGCGCGAAAATCCTGAAATTTTTGCAGAATCGAGCGAACGCGGACGGTGTCGTCCAACTTGAATTTAACCGGGAAGAGATGGCCGATTTTTTAGGAACGACGAGGCCGTCCCTTTCGCGTGAACTCAAAAACATGGAGAATGAGGGCATCGCGGTCGTCGGAAAGAATGCGATTGTTTTGCTGAAATCTTAAAAAAAGTAACGAATGTTACTGTAATCGAGTAGGATATCGTTTATGATATACACATACTACATCCCATAGGAGGAAAAGATGACAACAGATATGTTTTGCTATCAGTGCCAGGAGACGGCACGCAACACAGGTTGTACCAAGGTCGGCGTTTGCGGAAAGAACGCGGAAGTCGCGAACTTGCAAGATTTACTGATTTGGGTAACGAAAGGTTATTCCGAAGTACTCACTAAGCTCCGTGCACAAGGAACGGCACCTTCGAAAGAACAAAACCACCTTGTTTCGATCAATCTTTTTACCACCATCACCAATGCAAACTTCGACCCGGACGCGATTAGAAAGCGTATCGCGGACACTATCGACGCAAAGAAAGCGGCAATCGCACAATTGAATTCGGCATCCGATCTTTCAGAAGCCGCACTTTACGAAGAAAAAGATGCAGCAGCGCAAGATGAAAAAGCGAAGACCGTTGGCGTCATGGCGACGGAAAATGAAGATGTACGAAGCTTGAGAGAGCTGATCACATATGGCGTAAAGGGCTTGGCGGCGTATACAAAGCACGCAAATGCACTTTTACAAGACAATGAAGAAGTCGATGCGTTTATGCA
>CAZFWK010000268.1:0-1789 GCA_964522555.1 uncultured Peptoniphilaceae bacterium
TCCCCTGATGGAGTCACGGTTTATGCAAGCCCATTCAGTTCAATTGACTTTGTCAACGCTCTGAAGCAAGCTTAATCCAGCTTGACAGGAATCTTTTCCTTTGCTATTCTTTACGAAAGTGGAAGCGATGAAGGCGCACAGTACCCGGTCCTACAGAAAGCACTGCAGGCTGAGAGCAGGCACGACCGCATGGGGAAATACGACGCCGGAGCGAGATCGCGCCGTTTTATGGCATAAGTTAGAAATAAAGGTGGAACCGCGGGCAATCCCGCCCTTGGGGCCTGCCTTTTTTTATTTGGGAAGAGGAGGCTTTATGACACAATCTGTATTTAACGAACTCAAAGAACGAGGCTATCTGGAGCAATGCACACACGAAGAGGAGCTCACCTCGCTTCTTGAGAAAGAAAAACTCACATTCTATATCGGCTTCGACGCAACCGCCGACAGCCTGACTTTAGGGCATTTCATCCAAATCATGGTTATGAAGCGCATGCAAAATCACGGTCACCGACCGATCGCGCTTCTAGGTGCCGGAACGACGCAAATCGGAGACCCGTCCGGTCGATCTGATATGCGCTCCTTGATGACGAAAGAGCGCATCGACCACAATGCCGCCTGCTTCGAAAAGCAATTTCGAAGATTCCTGGACTTCTCGGAAGGGGCCGCCATTTTCGAAAACAATGCACATTGGCTGACCGAACTGAATTACCTGGAGTTCATGCGTGACATCGGCGTACACTTCACGATCAACCGTATGCTTGCAATGGACGCCTACAAGAACCGACTCGATCAAGGGCTCACTTTCTTCGAATTCGGCTATCTCTTAATGCAATCGTACGACTTCTTGGAACTCTACAGAAGGCACAATTGCCGACTCCAAATGGGCGGCTCCGACCAATGGTCGAATATCATCGGCGGCTACGAGCTCGTTCGGAAGTTGGAGAACGACAAAGTATATGGCATGACCTTCAATCTCCTGACGACAGCCACCGGCGAGAAGATGGGCAAAAGTCAAAAGGGTGCCATATGGTTGGATAAAGAGAAAACCACGCCGTACGAGATGTACCAATACCTTCGGAATGTCGACGATCGTGACGTCGAGAAATTCCTCCTCCAGTTGACCTTCGTGCCAACGGAAGAATGCAAAGAATTGGGTAAACTCGGCACTTCTCGCATCAATGAAGGAAAAGAAAGGCTCGCTTGGGAAGTCGTCTCGATCGTGCATTCCAAAGAAGACGCGGACTCGGCGCAGCAAACCGCGCGCGCGATCTTCGCAAACCAGGGTTCGGACGAAAACATGCCGAACTCCACGATCGAAATCCCAGAAGAAGGTATGGGCCTTCTGGATCTGCTGAAAGCCGCCGGCTTAACGAAAAGCAATGGCGAAGCTAGACGCCTAATCGAGCAAGGCGGGGTCGCGATCGACGATGCTCGAATCGAAGACGCCGCACTCGTCATTCGCCCGGCGGACTACCCAGACGGCTCCTTCGTGGTAAAAAAAGGAAAAAAAATCTATCACCGAGTCCACATCGGGTAGAAGATTCGAACAAAACCCCTTGATTTCACCAATGAGATCATATGGTCTCAGATTATAGACTAGTAATGATTTGCCATGAAGAGAAGGAGAGTCCGGTGTACCCCTTGAGGCCATATCCTGGCCGCAATCGCTTCTTAGCCAAGCGTAAGAGCATCCGCTTGGAGAAGCTTTGCATGAGTCTTGCGTTGCATTTTGAGATGCATCAAAATGCGCAAGGCTTGCAAGCGGTCCGTGAGCGTGCCGAAAGGGGTA
>CAZFWK010000269.1:0-1788 GCA_964522555.1 uncultured Peptoniphilaceae bacterium
ACGAAGCACTGTGGCATCGCTCCGGCCACTGGGATCACTACCAGGACAATATGTACTTTACGAAAATCGATGAAGGCGAGTATGCGGTGAAGCCGATGAACTGTCCCGGAGCGATCCTCGTCTATAAGGACGAAATGCACAGCTACCGAGACCTTCCAATCCGCAATGCGGAACTTGGGTTGGTGCATCGTCACGAGCTTTCAGGAACCTTGCACGGATTGTTCCGCGTCAGAAGCTTTACGCAAGATGATGCGCATATCTTCTGCTTGCCCTCGCAAATTAAAGACGAGCTCATCGGGGTCATTCAATTGGCGGACGAGATCTACCGAGCATTTGGCTTCGATTATAAAGTGGAACTATCCACTCAACCGGAAAACTCAATGGGTACAAAAGAACAATGGGACGAGGCAATCGAGGCGCTGAAAGGAGCACTCGCTGATCAAAATATCGAGTACAAGGTCAACGAAGGCGACGGCGCGTTCTACGGTCCGAAGATCGACTTCCAGCTGGTAGACGCGATCGGAAGACCATGGCAATGCGGTACGATCCAACTCGACTTCCAAATGCCGGAACGATTCGACCTCGAATACGTCGCACATGACAATACGAAAAAGCGCCCTGTCATGATCCATCGGGCGATCCTTGGGAGTCTTGAGCGCTTTATGGGAATCCTGATCGAAAACTACGAAGGAAAGTTCCCCGCATGGATCGCGCCGGTGCAGGCGATCGTACTCCCGATTTCCGATAAATACAACGAGTACGCTCAAAAGGTCGCCGATGAGCTGAAGGCTGCTGGGCTTCGCGTCGATAAAGATTTCAGAGCGGAAAAGATCGGCTACAAGATCCGCGCTGCTCAAATGAGACGCATCGAGTATATGCTGGTGGTCGGAGAAAAAGAAGTCGAAGAGAATTTGGTTTCCGTACGGGATCGAGAAAAAGGAGATGTCGGCCAGTTTTCCGTATCTGCGTTCAGTAAAATATTGCAAGCAGAAGTAGCAGAGAGGAAGCTTCGTAACGATTTTTAATTGACAAGATACGGAATCTCCCTTATACTAATGGGAGTCAAAGCAGAAGTGTCCGCTTCTCACCTGTCGACTTTGCGTTTACAGGTAATTCCTTTTCGTAGTCGTAATATGAAACGTCATGGATAGCGGGTATTTTTGCCCGCTATTTATTATTTGGAGGTGTGAGCGATAAAGGAATTACAGATCAACGATGAAATTAGAGAGCGAGAGGTAAGGCTGATCGATGCGGACGGAACACAATTAGGAGTGGTCCCGTTTCGAAAGGCGATGGACATTGCGGCGGAGAGAAAGCTAGATCTCGTCAATGTGGCGCCGACTGCTAAACCGCCGGTTTGCAAGATTCTGGATTATGGTAAGTATAAATACGAACTTGCAAAGAAGGAAAAGGAAGCGCGTAGAAACCAAAAAATCATTACCGTCAAAGAGATTCGCATGACGCCGAATATCGACACGCACGATCTCGAAGTGAAGTCGAAGCGTGCAGTCGAATTTTTGAAAGACGGAGATAAAGTAAAAGTATCCGTTCGTTTCCGCGGACGTGAGCTCGGGCATACCGAACTGGGTAGAGTCGTGCTCGATCAATTCTTTGAAATGGTATCCGATTATAGTAATGTAGAGAAGAGACCCGTAATGGAAGGCAGGAGCATGGTTATGTTTCTAAGCCCCAAAGCGGTTAAGGAGGATTAACATGGGAAAAATGAAGACACACCGTGCTTCTGCGAAGAGATTCACCCGCACAGGCACAGGGAAAATCAAGAGATTT
>CAZFWK010000270.1:0-1780 GCA_964522555.1 uncultured Peptoniphilaceae bacterium
CTGATGGAGTCACGATTTATGCAAACCCATTCAGTTCATTTGACTTTGTCTACAGTCTGAAGGGGTCTCCCCCCTATCCCTTCAAAAATCGATAAATCGCCTGCCGGAGCGCGATCAGAAAGAGCGCGGGCTTCTTATCCATCGGCCTGGTTCCACCGTTTTTGATCTCGTAAAGTACTTTATCGGGCGCCGCCAATCTCTCGAACGCATCGACCACGGCCTCTTCCTCTTGATCCGCATCTCCAAGGCCCAAGATCACCCCGACCGGCACCGAAACGACATCATAGTGCTGCAAACACTGTGCGCTCGGGTTGATGCAAATCACGAAAGGGATCGCAAACGAATTCTCCCGGATCGCCTCCATCGCTTCTACGCAAGCTGCTCCGTAGGCGATCATCCCGATTTGATCGATGAAAAGCTTATTCTGTTCGAAGAACCGGAGAAATAGGCTCAGATCATCTAAAATATAAAGACGTTCACAATCTGCGTCAAGCGTCCCCCGCTCCGGGGTGATAGACGTAAAATACGGCTTCAAGCCCTTCACCCAGTCGGAGTCATGCTCGTCCACTTCGCCCGCGATGTATACGGTGGGGTTTTCCTTGTATTGCCCCGAGAAATGCAGATCGTAGTCCTCATAGAGATTGGGAATAAACCCCTGGAAAAACGGATCCGACATCGCGACTACCGGAACGCTTTCAGCTTATCCGCCATTTGCTTTGCAATCTCTTTACAGACGCGAAGATCTTCTCTTGTAGGCGCGCTCTTCGCTTCGACGGTCGTTTCGATGACGTCGTATTCACATGTTTCACCGAACTCTTTGAGCGCCTTCAGCGCACCGCCGCTCCAGCTGTAGGAGCCGAACATTCCGAGAATATGGTTCTGTAATTTGTTCATCTTGATGACATTTAAGAGATTGTGCATCAGCGGGAATAGATAGTTGTTGTACGTGCAGGATCCTAAAATGAGTCCGCGATACTTCCAGATATCGCTCAGAATGTAGGAGTTGTGCGTCTTCGAAACATCGTAAATTCGGATGTTTTTCACGCCTTCTTCCGCCAAACCTCTTGCGATCGTCTCCGCCATGACCTCGGTATTGCCGTACATCGAACCGTACACGATGACCACGCCCTCTTCGGACTCGTAGCGGCTCATGCGGTCGTATAGGTCGACGATCTTCTCAGGCTGCTCCCTCCACACGGGACCGTGCACCGGGCAGATCATCTTGATGTCGAGCCCGCCGAGTTTCTTAAGCGCCGCCTGTACTTGTTTCGAGAACTTTCCCACGATATTCGAATAGTAGCGACGGGTTTCGCCTGCGAAGTATTCCCAGTTGATTTCGTCGTCGAAGATCGAGCCGCTTAGCGCGCCGAAGCCGCCAAACGCATCTTGTGAAAACAGTGTACCCGAGCTTTCTTCGAAGCTCACCATCGACTCCGGCCAGTGGACCATCGGCGTAGTGTAGAACGTCAGCTTTTGCGTCCCTAAGTCGAGCGACTCTCCATCTGCAACGACCTGCACATTTTCTGTGACGCCGTAAAATGCGTTCAAAAATTCTGCCGTCTTCTTATTGCCGACCAATACCACATTCGGATACGCGTCGATTACCGTGCGCACCGACCCCGAGTGGTCCGGTTCCATATGGTGGATGACCAAATAGTCGAGCGGGCGACCGCCCAACGCTTCTCGTACTTTATCCAAAAAGCTGTCAACTTTCGTGATCTTTACCGTGTCCAAAAGCGCGGTCTTTTCTCCCGTTAACAAATAGGAGTTATACGATACG
>CAZFWK010000271.1:0-1723 GCA_964522555.1 uncultured Peptoniphilaceae bacterium
CCCGCACCGCCTCAGTACGACATGAAATGCAGAAGAACTCATGGTTATTGAACTGGCTGTGCGAAGGATCTCTTTCGGTGCACAACGATGCTCGCATCACCGGCAAATCGAGGCGGGGGCGCACAAGGAGCCCCCCTACGACGGTACACGAATTACATTGGGTTACCGTAGGGTGCGCGCTTGTCCCGCACCGCCTCAGTACGACATGAAATGCAGAAGAACTCATGGTTATTGAACTGACTGTGCGAAGGATCTCTTTCGGTGCATAACGATGCTCGTATTACCGGCAATCGAGCTAGGGACACAATGCACTCCCAAGTAAATTTATCGTATAATGTCGAATACGACATAATATCCTATGAAATTTCCAAAAATCTTCGAAAAATGTCACAAAAGGGTAGGGTAAATCGGTTATATAGTAAAGGGGTAAAAATAAAAGAGAGAGACAACCGGTACATTTCCCGAGAAAGGAGCAAGCAATGGATTGGATCATTCAAGGCATAACTCCTCTGATTTTGATCGTAAGCTATATCTTTTACTTATTTCGATATCGAGGATTTGCGAAAAGGAGAGGATATCGATTCCAATATGCACAATTTGTATTTTCCGGAATCTTGATTATGGTTGCCAGTACGCTTAGCCTATTCGCCGAGGAACGGCATCGCATGGTAATTCTCACTCTGCTGATTGTTGGCGTAGTCTTTTCCTTCTTTTCGGAAGGGAAACTGCGTAGAGAATTTATTAAAGTGAAAGAATGAGGATTCTGGCGGATTTGATCGGAAGAATCTTGGAGAAGTTGAGAGTTTCTTACCACACATGACGGAATGGAGGTTTTGGCATGACAATTCATGATACTCTTTCTAGGATCGCTTTTATTGCGGTAGGTGCAGCCGGATTCTCACTAAGTCTGTATCGATTACGTGCAGTATGGATTGATAAAGGCCAGAAAAGATACTGGATGTTGGCGATTTGCACACTGCTCTACATCCCGATTGCCATAGACAACTTGATAACGAATGTATTGCCAAGAAGGCTGTCATTCGCGCTTGTTCTTTTGATAGTAGGAATATGGTTTGTCACCTATTATTCGATCCGGAAAACAATCAGGGAAAATGGTTGGGATGTCCGAGATCGAAGCCTATTTGCGATAAGAGCTGGCAAGAAAAATTGATCGACGACCCTATCCAAGAAGTCAAATTTTAAAATCGTATCATCCTCGTACGGTGCGCGCTCGTCTCGCACCACCTAGGGTTGACTTGAAATACAGGGGAACATATGGTTCGTGCATATGCTAACTAGCCATTCAATCAAATTAGGGGTATATTTCTGCGTTTTGAGGTCTATTGAAAAGAGACAGTTCATGAAATCAAAAACATTACTTCTATTACTTCTCATGTTGATTTGTTTTACGGTTGGATTTACATGGGATGCGAATGGTGACAATGGTCAAGTTGACCTGCGGTCTTCTACGAACTATTCATTTACACGACCCGCTCCAATTGCTAGACATGTCGGAGGATTGCAACAGATATGGAGTTTCGTTCTAAGCGGTTCTGTTTATTACAATCCAAACACAGGTGTTGTTTCCTCAGTATCAGTCAATTTAAAAGAGCGAGACGAGAGTAAAGTACATGACTACATCTCCTCATACTATTCCAATGAAACGATTGATCTGGCAACACTAAACAGGACCATTTATTATAAGACCCCTTTTCGAAGTTCC
>CAZFWK010000272.1:0-1723 GCA_964522555.1 uncultured Peptoniphilaceae bacterium
CTGAGGCGAGTCCTCACCATCTTCTCGATCGATCGAGAGGACGAAGGCGAGGTGGAGCGCGTTGGACTCCCCTGATGGAGTCACGGTTTATGCAAACCCATTCAGTTCATTTGACTTTGTCTACAGTCTGAGAGACTTTTTCTATAAAGGTCTCTTTTTTATTGACAAGTGTGATTTCAGATGATATTATTATGATATCAATTAGATATTAGAGAGGAGTGTTGTTATGAACACGGAAGGATATCGCATCAAGAACGCAGTCGAGGAGAAAACACTGACTCCTATGCCGGGACTACTCGTACTATTCCTAATTTTGGCCGGATTTGCCGCCTCCGTTGCGCTGATCGTAAATGCAGGCATTCGATTGGAAGCAAATGAAGGAGGCGTATGGATGCTCATACTCGGGATCGTCGGAATCACACTGTTTCCGCTACTGAGTTCAGGGTTTCATATCGTCAACCCGAATGAGGCTAAAGTCCTCGTGTTTTTCGGTCAGTACCTCGGGACGATCAAAAAGCCCGGCTTCTATTATGTAAAACCGTTCGCAAGTTCCATGGCACCATTTGATTCGAAAACCGACATCCCCTCCGTCGACGTCCCCAACACCAACACCGGCGAGATCAAAGTCAATGTAGGGAGAAGAAAAGCCGTATCGCTGAAGACGATGACTCTCAACAACAAAAAGCAAAAGGTCAATGACTCCTTGGGCAATCCGATCATCATCGGCGCCGTCGTGATCTGGCGCGTCGTTAACCCGACCGCCGCCGTGTTCAATGTGGAAAACTATGGCTCCTATCTCTCGATCCAATGTGACTCCACCATTCGAAATATCGCCAGACTCTACCCGTACGATACCATTACGGACGAACCCGATACCGATGAACAAACCCTGAGAGGGTCCAGCATCGAAATCGCTGCCAAAATGCAGACGGAGTTGCAACAAAGGGTATCGGACGCCGGACTCGAAGTGATGGAAGTGCGAATCACGCACCTCTCCTACTCGGAAGAAATCGCACAAGCGATGCTGCAACGCCAACAAGCGGTAGCTGTGATCGCAGCCAGACAAAAGATCGTGGAAGGCGCGGTGGGCATGGTACAAATGGCCGTGCGCGACATCAACGAAGACGAACTCATCGTGCTGGACGACGAGCGCATCGCTACGATGGTCTCGAACTTGCTGGTCGTACTCTGTAGCAATAAAGACATTCAACCCGTCGTAAACAGCGGATCGATCTACTCAACGATTGCAAAAAGGAGGTTTCCGTGAATAACAAAGAAGCTCTCCACACGGACCAAGCCCTCGATGAACGCGAAAAAAAGCTGAAAGAGCGCCTCGCGGAAATCAAAAAGCTGGAAGCGGAAATCCTACTTCGAGAGAAGAAGGTCAAGGATAAAGAGAAAAAACAAATTCTACTCCGACTCGCCCCCTCCCTGTGGGAAGACATCGCACAGTGGGCCAACGAAGATTTTCGTTCGATCAACGGACAAATCGAGTTCTTGTTGTCGAGCTGTGTCGAAAAAAGAAAAAAAGGAAATCGCGCCTAACACCAAGCGCCAAGCAAAAAACTCCCCGATCGCATGCTTGCGCGGGGAGTTTCATACTATTGACAAAGTTATTTTTCGAGATGGAGTGAAGGAGAGCCCGGTGTACCCCTTGAGGCCATATCCTGGCCGAGCGGTCCGTGAGCGTGCCGAAAGGGGTACACCGGGCTCGACTGAGCGG
>CAZFWK010000273.1:0-1663 GCA_964522555.1 uncultured Peptoniphilaceae bacterium
CCCCAAAAACACGATCCCGCCGAAGGGGTCGGTGTCCTGAATCATTTCCCGCACCGCCGCGATCGAAGAAAACCCGATCGAAGCGGGGTGGCAGCGAGAAACCACCACGCCCAATATGCTCTCCGTATTCCAAATCGCTTTCGAGCCGATGACGGGGTCATTGGAAATCACCGCATCGATGAGTGCGATGTCCACCAGCTCTCCGTTTTTTGCGATCTCAATTTGCTTTTGCCTTCGGATAAAACTCTCGCTCTTAAGCCCTTTTGTAGCCGTAAGGCCTGCCGCGATCCCCGCTACCGTACCTTCGATCCAATCCGGATATACATTGTTCGTTCCGGTGGAGAGGCTGAGGAGCGGCGTGTCTCGTATTTCTTTTGCGATGGCGCGGTTGGTGCCGTCGCCTCCAAGAGATACGATACAGCCGATCCGATCATCTTCCTCCATCAGTCGCGCGGACTTTTCGGTGTCCTCAACATTTCCGAAGATATGGAAATTTTGCACTTCGATCTCGCAATCGAGCTCGTTTCGTTCGATCAGCGCGTTCACCGCGCGATAGGCCATATTGTGCGATTCCGGCATCAAGACGATTCGGTCCACGCCCATGCTCTGCGCGCCGACCACGACGCGCTCGATGATATTGATTTTTTCGTTGTTGTCGATCACGGTCGCGTGCGACACGAGACGTCTGATATCCTTACCGGACATGGGATTCGCGATGATGCCGATCGCTGCCATATTTTCAATCCTCTCTTGTTATTCCGAGATGCTGCGTACCGCTTTTACAATATCTTCTGTGCTAGGTAGCATCGCCGCTTCCAATTCCGGCGAAAACGGAACCGGAGTGTCCAACGCGCCGACTCGTACGATGGGTGCGTCCAGGTCGTAGAAAGCTTCTTCCGCGATAACCGCCGCAATCTCTGCGATATAGCTGCCGCGCTTCGTTTCTTCCGATACGATTACAACCTTAGATGTTTTTTCGATCGAAGCCAAGACCGCCTCTTTATCCCATGGGTAGAGCGAACGCAGGTCGATCACTTCTACTTGGATTCCGTCTGCAGCAAGCGTCTCCGCTGCTTCCATCGCATCCAGCACTTGCTTGCCATAGGTCACGATCGTCACATCGGTACCTTCTCGCACGATTCTGGCCTTCCCAATTGGGATCGGTTTTACTTCCGCGGGCACTTCGGAGGGTACGGCGTAGATCGCCTTATGCTCCAGATACATGACGGGGTTATCGTCTTCCACTGCGGAAAGCATGAGCCCCCATGCGTCTTCCGCGTTAGACGGATATACGACCTTGAGTCCGGGAATGCTCGCGACCCATTTTTCCAAAGACTGCGAGTGCTGTGCTGCCGCGCTGATCCCGCCGCCACTTGGGAGTCTAAGCACCATCGGCAACGAAAGTTTACCGCCGAACATATAGCGCATCTTGGCAGCTTGGTTGACGAGCTGGTCCATCCCGACGGAACGGCCAACCAGCGTGCCACGGGGTCGCCGTATTGCTTTACCTACACGTTGAAGGGCGAAGGCGAAGAGGTCTGGATGCCACGGTTCAGTTATTACGGCTTCCGGTATGTTCAGATTGAAGGTGCCGCCCCCGATTCAGCAAAAACAGCCGGGGAGCTTCCGCGAATCACGGGCATGGAGTTGCTTCATAACCGCA
>CAZFWK010000274.1:0-1657 GCA_964522555.1 uncultured Peptoniphilaceae bacterium
CGATCGCGGAATACCGTTCGATGAACCGCGCGGCACAGGAGCTTTTTGTATCGCAACCGAATCTATCGCAGACGGTTGCAGATCTCGAGGCGGAGGTGGGAATCGTCATCTTCAACCGAACGAACCGCGGCATCACGCTTACGGCGAATGGGGAGGAGTTTTTATCCTACGCGCGCTCGGCGGTGGACCAATTCGAGCTGTTGGAAGAGCGGTATGTGGAGAAAAAAAGAAAAGAACACTTCAGTGTGTCGATGCAGCACTATTCGTTTGCGATGGAAGCTTTTGTCGAGATGGTAAAGGAATTCGGCTACGAAGACTACGAATTTGCCGCTCGCGAAACGAAAACGATCGAGGTGATCGACGATGTCAAACTCGGGCGTTCGGAGATTGGAGTGCTGTATGTCAGCGATTTCAACGAAAAGATGCTCGAAAGGCTGTTTTCGGAAAACCGCTTGAGCTTTACTCCAATCCTCGAGTGTAAAGTGTATGCGTATATTTCGGATGCGCACCCGCTCGCCGAGAAGGACTTGATCGGGATCGACGACTTGCAAGATTTCCCGTGTCTGGTGTTCGACCAAGGGAAGAACGGCTCAGCTTTTCTTGCGGAAGAGCCGATCTCGACTTCGGCTTTCAAGCGGAAGATCCTGGCGAACGACCGCGCCACCATGCTCAATCTGATGGTGGGGCTTGGAGGCTTTACGATCTGCTCGGGGATTTTGTCCGAAGAACTGAACGGGCCCGGCTACAAGGCGATCCCGCTTGATTCGGCCGACACGATGCGAATCGGCATCGTCGCAAGAAAAGGTGCGGCACTCAGCCCGCTTGCAGCGCATTATATCGACAGTTTACGAAAATATGACGTTTCGCTATAGGAGAATCTTATAGCGGACCGTCATTTTTTTATAGTAACACTTTTTTCGCCCGTTCGGTATGATGGTACCAAGCAAAACCCATCATTCGAATAGGAGATAACAAAATGACGAATCAAAAATACCGCTTTGAAACTTTACAACTACACGTTGGCCAAGAAACCCCCGACCCCGCGACCGATGCGCGCGTTGTCCCGATTTACCAAACCTCGAGCTATGTATTCCGAGACACCGACCACGCAGCAGCTCGATTCGCGCTGGCCGATGCGGGAAATATATACGGCCGGCTCACCAATCCGACGGAGGATGTATTCGAAAGAAGAATTGCAGCCTTGGAAGGCGGCACGGGTGCGCTCGCCGTATCTTCAGGAGCGGCTGCCATTACGTACACGCTACAAAATCTGGCGCGAGCGGGAGACAATATCGTATCGGCGAAAAATATCTACGGCGGTTCCTACAATCTGCTCTCCCATACGCTGCCGAACTTCGGGATCACTACGAAATTTGTAGATGCATCCGATCTTGAAGAAGTGCGATCCGCCATCGACGAACGCACGCGCGCCGTATTTGTCGAAACACTGGGGAACCCGCACTCGGATGTGGCGGATATCGAGTCATTAGCCAAGGTTGTGCATGCACACGGCATCCCGCTCGTCGTGGACAGCACCTTTGCGACCCCTTATCTGGTACGCCCGATCGAATACGGGGCAGATATCGTCGTGCACTCGGCAACTAAGTTCATCGGCGGACACGGTACGACGATCGGCGGCGTGATTGTGGACGGCGGT
>CAZFWK010000275.1:0-1628 GCA_964522555.1 uncultured Peptoniphilaceae bacterium
TGAGGACTCGTCTCAGAGTCGCACTTATGGACATCCCCTGACTCCGTCACTTAGGTTATGAATTACTCGAAGTATGATTTCGACTGATATTCATGAACTAGGAGTTTGTCAACGTTTTGACGGCTCCCTTTCTCGGGAGCCGATTGTAAGGATCGATAGAAGGAGAAGCGATGCGAATCGGGGTTGTTACCGACATCCATGGCAATCTTCCGGCTCTGGAAGCGATTTTAGACGCCTTTTCGGAAGAGCGCGTGGAGCAAATCATAAACTTGGGCGATACGGTGGGCCTTGGGCCGGATCCGCGAGATGTATTGGAAGTGCTGATGGAGCAGAGCACGCCTATGGTCACGCTTTTCGGCAACCACGACCATTCCGTCTTGGGTCGCGAGATCAAGCAACCGGAGTTGATCCGCCCGATTGAATTCCTCCATCACGAATATATCAAAGAGCGACTCGACCGCGTTCATCTCGAGTGGATCGCGCGGTTTCGTTCTGATTATCGGGATGAGATCAACGGGCATAAGATCTTAGCCACGCATTATCCTACGGATGAGGCGGGGTTGCTTTTGCCTGTCGTTTTTCAGCCGGACCGAAAAACGCTGGAGCGATTTTTCCCTATCGAAGCGCATGATGTCATCTTATACGGGCATCACCACGACCCGCACACGGATGCGACCGATGCGTTGATCGTGAACCCCGGCTCCGCCGGCTGCCCGCATGAAAGAAGGGGCGTGGCAAGAGCCGGCGTACTCGATATCAGTGGACAGCGGCCTGTTTTTTCACCGATCCTTGCGGAGTACGATGTGGAACCCGTGATCGAGCGACTGAAAAAGAGTCGAGATCCTTCCAAAGCGCTCACTTTGCGTATCTTTTTCGGTGTGGACGAATCGGAATTATAGATTCGGGTTTTCGATCAGCCTTGCGCGTACGATCCCGGGTTGTTCATCCAAATAGGTCTTCACATCCGTGAGCACATCGGCACTGACCTCGCCAAAGTCGACGATCGTATAGGCGTATTCGCCGCGGCTTCGGTTTAAGATATTGTCGATATTGATATTGCGCTCGCCTAGAGCGGTCGCGATCAGCGCTACCATATTCGCGATATTGCGATTGATGATGCTCAGGCGATATTTCGAGTTCAGATCCAGGTGGACATTCGGAAAGTTTACGGAATTCTTGATGTCGCCATACAAGAGGAAATCTCGCATAGACTCTGCTGCCATGATGGCGCAGTTGATTTCCGCTTCTTTCGTCGAAGCGCCCAGATGCGGCAAGAGCAATACATCGTCTCGACCTACAAGGTGATCTGCGATAAAGTCGGTTGCATAGCCCGCGATTTTCTTTTCGTCCAACGCGTTTACGAGTGCGTCGACATCGACGAGCTCACCGCGAGAGAAGTTCAAAAGAACGGCGTTCGGCTTTATCTTTTGCAGGATCGCTTCTCCGATCAAATGGTGATTCGTCTTGTTGTACGGGACGTGCAGCGTGATATAGTCGGATTTGGCACAAGCTTCTTCCACATCTGAAACGATGTCGATATGGGTTGCGCTCATCCAGACGGGTTTGTTTTTCATGAAGGGGTCGTACCCGATGACGCGCATGTTGTAGGCCGCCTTGCACTTGGCCGC
>CAZFWK010000276.1:0-1619 GCA_964522555.1 uncultured Peptoniphilaceae bacterium
GATGACCGGCGAATCCACATGCTCGCCGTAGCGCACTTGCGTGGAGACGGAACCGCCTCGCTGGCTCATTCCGTGAATTTCCGACATTTTTACATCGTAGCCCGCCTGCATGAGCCCCGTCGTAAGGAGCTTGCCCGCGAGAATGGTTCCCTGTCCGCCGACTCCGACTAACAAAATGCTCTTGGTCATGCTCGTACCTCCTCCTTTTGGATCGCCCCTTTCGGGCAAACTTGCGCGCATACGGAACACCCGACGCACTGGTTGCGGTCGATTCGCGCCTTCTTTTTGTCCGATTGGAAGGAGATCGCCGGGCAACCCGTGCGCAAGCACATGCGGCAACCGATGCAAGTCTCTTCATTCACCGCATATTTATCGGCTAACAAGCCTTCAAACTCCGCTTTGTCCGCTTCCGAGAAGCGTTTGAGTATGCAGGGCCACCTCGTGATGATCACGGTCGGCTCTTCCGATTCGATCGCTTCATTGAGCGTTTCTCGCATGAGCTTGATGTCGTTCGGGTTGATGACAAATACGCGTTCGACACCCATTGCGCGCACCACTTTTTCGATGTCGATCATTCCGGCTTCCCGGTTCTTCACCGATGCGCCCGATCCCGGATTCTCCTGATGCCCGGTCATGCCGGTAATGCGATTATCCAAAATGACGCTGATCGGATTGCTCCCGTTGTAGATCACGTTCATCAAGCTGTTGATGCCCGAGTGAAAGAATGTGGAGTCGCCCAACACCGATACGACGCGCATTGGATTGTCCTTTTTCATATTGAGCACGGTTTGTGCTCCGTGCCCGATGCTGAAACCCGCACCCATGCAGATGGTCGAATCCATCGCGCTGTAGGGTTTTGCGACACCCAATGTATAGCAACCGATATCTCCCGAAATGAACACATCTTTTCTCTTTCCGAGCTCGTAAAAGAAGCCGCGATGCGGGCATCCCGCGCAGAGCGTCGGCGGCCTGGGCACGACTCCCGAATCATCGTAGTCGATCGTCTCGAGCGCCTCTCCAAACACGGATCGTCGGATCACATCCGGCGTCATTTCGCCATAGGGAGGGAATGTGTCTTTACCTTTGCATTCGAAGCCGAGCATGCGAACCCGCTCTTCCAAGTAGGGGTCATTTTCTTCGATGATAAAGATCGTCTCCATCGACTCGCAGAATGATTTGATCTTCTCGTCAGGTAAGGGGTTGGTAAACCCGAGTTTTAAATAGGAAGCTGTGTCGCCGAATACTTCTTTCGCATAGCCATAGCATCCGCCGGAGGTGACGATGCCGATTTTCGTGCCGTTATCTTCCACGCGATTTACCTCTGTGGATTCCGAATATTCTTTTAACCGCTTTAGGCGCTCCTCCACATTTTTTCTCCATTGAATCGCATGCGCCGGTACGCTTACATATTTGCTTGGGTTCTTGTCGATCTCCTTTAGGGGAACCTCTACTCGTTCCGAGGTTTCCACGATCGACTTTGAGTGGCACACGCGCGTCGTCAATCGGCACAAGACCGGCGTATCAAATTCTTCGCTGAGCGCAAAACCCAGCTTCATCATATCCAAGCATTCTTGGCTGTCCGAAGGCTCGAGCATCGGCAGCTTTGCGGCTTTCGCATA
>CAZFWK010000277.1:0-1608 GCA_964522555.1 uncultured Peptoniphilaceae bacterium
ACGAGCTTTCCTTGGAGTGTCGTCATCTCAGGAACCATAATGCTTCCTAAGAAATTGATTTCGGTACCATGGATGGCGAGGAGCTCTTTAATGACATTATTGTTTTGATGCTGATAAGTCGTGATCTTGTCGCATGCCGCTACGCAGTTACCGCTGACTACGGCATTATCCAACTCTTCTGTCGGTGCCATATAAGTAGGAAGGATTTGTGCTGCATTTGTTCCATAAATATAAGTGTCATGTAACAAACCTTGCGTGATCATCATTTCGATGTAAACAATTTTGGGAAGGTCCGGGTATTTTAATGCTTCTTCGGTCATCGTTCCTTTTTCAAATACTTGCGTTCTGGCTTCAACTGCTTCTTTCGCAGCAAGTCCAACGATCTCGGAAGCGCGAAGGCCTACCAAACGACAAGTTTCCTCATGCTCATGCGGAACCAGTCCATCAATCGGAGTGATGTCCACTACGATATTGAGCGTTTTGGAAAACGGAGTCCACTTTGCGCCTTCTCCCCACATATCGATAACGCCTTCTTGGAAACCTACGATGTCGCCGATTGTTACGATCGCAACATTTTCAAGGATCTTTACAACGCCTTCACCAAGCGGTTTTGCATCGGTGGTCACGCCTGCGAAGCCCGGGTTTCCTACTTCTTTATAGCGTGGTTCGATTACGTCTTTTACCGGGATGATTCTCGTTTTTTCTCCGGGTTTTGCCAAGTCTACATCGATCGCCTTAACGTTCTCATTTTTCATGAGTTCGTCGATGAGCGCTTTTTTATCTACGACAAGTGTCGTACCGTCGACTTTCATTTCGTCACCAAAGACGATATCCTGAATGTCGATCAATTTGTACTCAAGTCTCAATCTGTTCACCCTTTCTAAAATCTGTTCAACTCTGACATCGCAGCTTGTAAACGGTGCCAATCTACGATTTCGTAGTCTTTACGATGTCGCTCCTCCGGTTTTCGTTCTCCGAGAGTCGCGTGTAACATTTCGACACTTCTTTCAAGTATCTCGACTGACTCCGGATCCATGGGACCCGAATTCTCAGAAAGAAGTACGGAAGTTACAGGCGAATGCAGCATTTTAATGCTTGCACCCAGCGGATACGAAAGCAAGCGATAACCCGTGTGGATCAGGTCTCTGACCTTCACGAGCACATCCTCCGTATCGCCGCAAACGGAAATACAGGGATAGGGCGCCTGCTGTAATACAATTTCGTTGTTTGTAACGATAACGGTTGTCATTGTCTTCACCCTAGCAATCTTTGATATGTTGGTATGGATTTACGTTGCGTTCACGCAATCAATACCTATGTGTGACGGTTGTAGATAGAGGAATCATCCCGGGAAAGTTCTCTACCCAACCGATTAACAATATTTTATAGCAAGTCCAACATCTTTTATAGTTCGTAATCCAACAAAAATAATCTATCTTAATGATTCGATAACTTTATTTGATCATGCACAAAAAAAAGCAGTCGACCCAGAGCGTTGACAAACCTCTCGTTCGAGAATATCAATAGCGAACGATGTATAGAAAAATCGTAGGGTCAGTGACGGAATCAGGGGATGTCCATAAGTGCGACTCTGAGGCGAGTCCTCAC
>CAZFWK010000278.1:0-1585 GCA_964522555.1 uncultured Peptoniphilaceae bacterium
TCCTTTACCTCCGACTCCTTTTTCAGAATGCCGTTTCGGATTTTCTTCAGTGTCGGGGTCGCATCGTCCGCGATCTCGTCTTCCGAAATAATGATGCGGTTGATTTCGCTACTGATTCCGCTCATCGGCACGAGTCGCTCCGTACGCGCCCGTAAGATACCGAATTCTTCCTCCTCTGAGGGGAGGAAATTCTTCATTTGACCGGATGCACGAAGTAAATCTCCGATATGCAAAAGGGCTGCGGTACCGAGCGTGCCCCTTTTCCTCAGTCGGATAAACGACTCCTCTTGCCTTCTGATCCCAAAAAGCGGCGGACTGCCTTTTTTGACGAGTACTTCATATGCAAGCCCTGTTTCTTCCTGCGCGGCTTGAATCTCGTATTCATTGGTCATGGGAAGCAAGCGCTCGCAAATCGACCTGCCCGGTTCGGAGGTCGCAAGGTTTGCTAGACCGCTTCGAATCTTGTCATATTCTAAAACGCGTATTGTGCGTTCGTTATCCATCATTCCACCCCTTGTTTCCAACTGCCCGTGGTGAAGCCGGACGTGTATGCATAGTCAGTAGACGGTCGGGTCCCGGTTTTCTTTTCAATCAACATCGACCGCGCATAGTCAACCCATTCGGCATTGTGCTGATCCGTTCGTAAGATCAATCGGTACGTAGCGGGGGTTGCCCCAGACTCTTTCCACTCGACGATTCGGTCGAAACACTTGTGGAAATAGAGCGTGCTATAGCCTTCTTTTCTCTCGACATAGTACCGTGCGCCGTGTTCATCGACGAGTATTCCTTTCGCATCCGGGCAAACACCGCAGGCGTTGTCGTTTTTACAACCTCGCTTCACGGAAAATGGGCAATGCCGTAAGTGCATCGCGCGCACCGGACCGAATGCGATCACCTCCGCACCGTTTAGAAAAAGCGCTTGCTCCGATTCGTCGCGAGACATTTCGATGGATGCGGTCGCAGTCGAATTATGTGAAATCGCCTCGATCACGAGAGCAGCCTCATCGTTCATACAGTTCACCGTGTAATCACACACGATTCCCAAGTCTTTTTGTCCTTTTACCCATTCCATGCCCGATAGATCTCTCGCAAGGACTCCGTCAAAGGAATTTGTGCGAAGGGTATCGATAAGTAAGCCTTCTCTCGATTCATCAAACGGTTCGGGTTGGATCAAATAGACCGGTATGCCCCACTTCGCTCGATACGCTTCAATCTCCGATACATCCGAGGTGTAAATTCGCTTCACCCGGTCGAGATTCACCCCATCGAGAGCGCGGTTCTCATCGATCTCGAGAGTCAGCTCGGGTTTTGGAGGCGAAATCGCGCGAATTGATTCGGTATCCGGTGTAATCGGATGAATTCGAGTGTGAAAACGAGCCAGCTTGGCGGAAAGTTCCTCTATGGCATCTCGTTTGAGTTGATTCACTTCTTTAATCGGAATGAAGAGATTCTCCTCTATAACGGTGTCAATCACGGGTCGTGCAAAAGGAGTCGTTCCGACTTTCGACAGCTTCTCTTCGATCTGCGTTGCGGAGATCGGTTGCTTTTGCGCAATAGTACAAAGGCTCTGCGTTTGCACTCGCGC
>CAZFWK010000279.1:0-1580 GCA_964522555.1 uncultured Peptoniphilaceae bacterium
ACAAGCTTGACGCCGGCATCGCGGGCTTTAACGGATGGAGAGAACAGCTCGAACGCTGCCAAGCCACGCAAAACGAGACCGCGGTGAATCTCTTGATCAGCCATCGGCCGGAATGGTTTATGCGCTATCGGGAGATGGGATTTGAGATCGTCTTTTCGGGGCACGCACACGGTGGACAGTGGAGAATTCCGTTTCTGTTGGAAAATGGCTTCTACGCACCCGGACAGCGCTTCTTGCCGACTTACTCGAACGGACTCACCACGGAAGGGGATACCTCCATCATCGTGAGCCGGGGCCTGGCCGTTCACCTACCGATTCCGAGAATTTGGAATCGCCCCGAGATCGTCATCATCAAGCTCGTACCGAAATCGTCGGATCCGTCTTGACAGTAACGGTTTAACTCGATAAAATATAGGAAATCGCAATGAAACGGAAAAGTAGCACGGCAAAGCCTCTAAGAGAGAACCCGGCAGGTGAGAAGGGTTTGGGGTGCGCCTTGTGAAGTGCGCCGCGGAGCGAGTTCGACAGCCCTCGTTACCGGGCTAACAGTGATGGCTGTGATGGGGAGTAATCCCGAAATAGAGTGGAACCGCGAGTCCTTCGCCTCTTGTTGAGGCGGGGGATTTTTTTATGGAGAGGAGCATACAAGATGTACAAAAATGTATTGGAGACCATCGGAAATACCCCGATGGTGGAGTTGAAGAATATCAGTTCGGAATATCGGATATTGGCAAAATTGGAGCGGGCGAACCCCGGTGCGAGCATCAAAGATCGTCCGGCTTATCGTATGATTCAAGACGCGATGGTGCGAGGCGAGCTGAAAGAAGGCGGTACCGTGATCGAAGCCACTTCGGGGAATATGGGGATCGCCCTCGCGATGATCGGAGCGGTGCTGAAGCTTCGAGTGATCCTCGTAATGCCTTCGAGCATGAGCGTAGAACGAAGAACGCTCATGAAGGCATATGGCGCGGAGCTCATGCTGGTGGAAGAAGGCGGTATGAAACGCGCTGTTGAGATCGCGGAAGAGCAGGCAGCGGAGCACGGCTACTTTTTGACGAGGCAGTTTGAAAATGCGTCGAACCGGCTCTCTCATCATCAAACCGCGGAAGAGATCTACCGCGATACAGATGGCAAATTTGACGCTTTCGTCGCAGGAGCGGGGACTTCCGGCACGATCTCGGGAGTTAGCGAGACGCTCCGTGATAGAGGAGAATACCGCTTCTTCGCGGCCGAACCGAAGGGAAGCCCGGTCTTGGCAGGTGGTGTGGCATCGCCTCACAAGATCCAGGGGATCGGCGCGAATTTCGTGCCCGCACTATACGACGCATCGCTCGTAGAGGGCGTGATCGAAGTAGACGACTTGGATGCGATCGAAATGGCGAGAAGGCTCGCGAAAGAAGAGGGGATCCTCTCCGGGATCTCGTCGGGCGCGAATGTGGTGGCGGCACTTGAGGTCGCAAAGCGCATTGGACCCGGAGCGACGGTCGTGACGGTACTCCCCGATACGGGCGAGCGCTATCTCTCTACGATATTATTTCAGGAGGACGAATGATGAACCCGTTTAAAGAAAGAGTCGAAGC
>CAZFWK010000280.1:0-1557 GCA_964522555.1 uncultured Peptoniphilaceae bacterium
AAAATCGAATCACGTACCTTCCCTTCCTCGTAAAGGCGGTCGTATTGGCACTGAAAGCGCACCCCGTTTTTAACAGTTCGCTTGATGAAGAAGAGCAGGCGATTTTGTATAAGGAGTTCTACAATATTGGAATCGCGACCGATACCGAACGCGGGCTGATGGTTCCGGTCTTGTTCGACGCGGATCGTAAGAGTATCGAGACCCTTTCAAAAGAGATCAAAGAGATCGCAAAGCGCTCCCACGAAGGGACGCTCACGCTGGATGCGCTTCGCGGCGGTACCTTCAGCATCACCAATTACGGCGCGATCGGCGGTTCTTTCGGCACCCCGATCATCAATTACCCGGAAACGGCGATCTTGGGCGTCGGTCGAATCGCAAAGAAGCCCGTCGTAAAAGACGGCCGGATCGCGGTTGGGAATGTATTGCCCCTCAGCCTCTCGTATGACCATCGCATCATCGACGGCGCAAACGCGGTGCGGTTCATGAAAACCTTGGAAGAAGTGTTACAAGACCCCGAACTGCTCCTCTTGAGGATTTAGCTATGTATGATGTATTGGTAATCGGCGCAGGCCCCGGCGGCTATGTGGCGGCGATCAAGGCGGCACAGCTCGGTGCGAAAACAGCCATCATCGACCGCGACAAGCCGGGCGGCGTCTGCCTAAACTATGGCTGTATCCCGACAAAAGCGCTTCTCGCATCCGCAAAGAGATTACAAGAAGTGAAAAAGTCGCATGAATACGGGATCGAAGGGGTCAACCCCGGTGCGATCGCCCCGAATTGGAAGTCGATGCTTGCAAGAAAAGACCAAATCGTAGCTAAGTTGAATGCCGGGGTTTCGAGCCTTTTGAAGAAGAACGGCGTGGAGTGGATCCAAGGCGAAGCGGTCGTCCAAAGCCCGCAAGAGGTCACGGTCGGAGACAAAGTCTATCGCACAAAGAAGTTGATCTTGGCAACCGGTGCAAAAGAAGTCTATCCCGAAATCGAGGGGATCGAGTCTTTGCTTTCGAGCGACTCTTTCTATAACAGCGCGCGGCTTTTGCGCATGCCCGCGCTCCCGAAAGAGATGCTGGTCATCGGCGGCGGCACGATCCCGGTCGAGTTCGCTGTGCTGTTTCAGTCACTCGGCGTCTCCGTTACGCTGCTACACCGTTCCGACCGGATCTTGCAAACTTTCGATGAAGAGCTTTCTCGCTTCATGCTGAGCGAGATGAAAAAGATCGGAATCAAAGTGCTCGCAAAGGTGCAAATCGATCGCTTTGAAGAAAATCGCGTGTTTTTCCGCCACAAAGAGAAAGAGCAGAGCCTTCGTTCGGATTGCATCCACCTCACTTTGGGCTATGCCCCCAATGAAAAGGGACTCGAGAAGCTAAAGCTTAAGAAAGACGAGCGCGGGTTTATCCAAACCGATGCATTTCTTAGAACCGGCACGCCGGACGTCTTTGCGATCGGGGATTTAAACGGGCGCTATGCTCTCGCCCACGTTGCCTCCCATGAAGGGCTCGCGGCCGCTGTGAACGCAACGGGCGGCTCGGAAGAGATGCGCTACGACCAAGTTCC
>CAZFWK010000281.1:0-1502 GCA_964522555.1 uncultured Peptoniphilaceae bacterium
GGAGTCACGGTTTATGCAAACCCATTCAGTTCATTTGACTTCGTCTACAGTCTGAGGAGCCCGACAGAAGTCGGGCTCCTTTTTAGCCGTTTTTCGCTACATTTTCCGTGATCTTTACGATCACTTCGACCGCTTTCTCCATCGCGCTCACGGGAATCAGCTCGTAACGGCCATGGTAGTTGTAGCCGCCGGAGAAGAAATTCGGCGTGGGGAGACCCATATACGAGAGCTTGGAACCGTCGGTGCCGCCGCGCACCGGAGCAATCCTTGGCGTGACGCCTACATCCAGCATCGCCTGCTGCGCGATTTCTACGATATGAAACACGGGCTCAATTTTTTCTTTCATATTATAGTAGGAATCCGTGATGGCAACTTCGATCCGCTCGCCGTATTTTTGGTTCAGATAGGCTGCGGCATCTAAGATCAGCTGCTTGCGACGGGCAAAGCCTTCCGCTTCGAAATCGCGAATCGTGATCTGCATATCGAAATTTTCCACATCGCCCGAGGAATTATGAAGGAGGAAATAGCCTTCGTAGCCTTCGGTGTGTTCGGGCCTTTCGGCTGCCGGCAGCATCGAGTAGAGCTCAAAGCCCAATATCTGCGCGTTCACCATCTGATTTTTCGCAGTACCCGGGTGGATGCTCTTGCCCTGCACTTTGACCTTCGCGGTCGCGGCATGATAGCTTTCGTAGGTGAGCTCACCCAAGGGGCCGCCGTCTACCGTGTATGCAAATTCCGCACCAAAGCGCTTTACATCAAAGAGATCCGCACCGCGGCCGACCTCTTCATCCGGCGTGAAGCCGATCTTTATCTCCCCATGGGGGATCTGCGGGTTGTCGATCAAATAAGCGATCGCCGTCAATATCTCCGCGATACCCGCCTTGTTGTCCGCACCGAGAAGCGTAGTGCCGTCGGTCGTGACGAGGGTTTCTCCGACCAAGTCGAGAAGATTCGGAAAGTCTTCCGGCGTCATGATTGTGTCATCGGAAAGAGCTAGGTCTCCTCCTGTATAGTGGATGATCTGCGGATTCACGCCGGCTCCGCTAAAGTCGGGAGCGGTATCCATATGGGCGATAAAGCCGATCACGGGGACGGACTTTTCTACATTAGAAGGTAAGGTGCCGTATACATAGCAGTGCTCATCTACATATACATCTTGAAGCCCCAACTCTTTCATCTCGGCTACCAGTACATGCGCTAAGTCGAATTGCTTTTGCGTGCTGGGGGTACTCTCCTGATCGGGCATGCTTTGCGTATCGATCTTGGCATAGCGGATCAGTCTATCGACTACGGTGTCTTTATTTGTCATGTGATTCTCCTTTGTTTTGTCTTTCTTCTATTATACAGAAAAACTTGCCGGGTGTTTACCTCGTGGCTAGATCAATCACGGGATTAAGCCGTTTCACAAAAAAAGAAAAGAATTTTGCAAAAACGCTTGACACGGATAGAATATCTTGGTATATTAGACAAGCTGTCACTTGAGCGAGGGCTTCGGCAAGAAG